>JBDSZM010000491.1:0-3919 GCA_039925165.1 Burkholderiaceae bacterium | reverse complement strand
CCGCAGTCGACGATGATCCATTCGCCGTTCGACTCGCCTTCCATGCGCGGCGCCGGATAGCCGGCATCGCGGATCGCCTCGCGCACGCCCGAGGCGAGCGCCTTGGTCTGGCGGTTGCTGGTGCCCGAGGCGATGATCACGCGCTCGAACAGCGCGGACAGGTGTTCGGTATTGAAGACGACGATGTTCTGGGCCTTGACGTCTTCCAGACCATCGACGATGGCGCGCTGCAGTTTGCGGATGTCCATTCAACTCCCGGGTGGACCACTACCGACGGTAGAGGTGGTGCTGGTCAATATAGCGTGCCACGCCGGGCGGCACCAGTTCGTCGATCGGCAGCCCGGCCGCGATGCGCCGGCGCACCTCGGTCGACGACACCGCCATCATCAGCAGCGCGACCCGGCGCTGTGCGGCCCGCTGCACGTCGGGGTGCGGCTCGATCGCATCGCCCGGGCGCTGCGCCACCGCCAGCGTCACGCGCGCCAGCAGGTCGGGCCAGGCGTGCCAGGTGTGCAGTCCCTGCAGCTGATCCTGCCCCAGCAGCAGGAACCAGTCCGCGCCGGGCGTCTGGGCCTGCATCTCGCGCACCGTGTCGAGCGTGTAGCCGGGTCCACCCCGCGCCAGTTCGCGCCGGTCGATCACGAATCTTGGTTCGCCGGCGATGGCCAGCCGCAGCATCGCCTCGCGGTCCGCGGCCGGCGCCGGCGGCTCCGGTTTCTGCCACGAATGCGGGGTCGGCACCCAGCGCAATTCGTCGAGCCCGAGCTGGGTCACCGCCGTCCGGGCCAGTGCCAGGTGGGCGTTGTGCACCGGGTCGAAGCTGCCACCGAAGAGGCCGATCCGGCGCGCGGCACTGCCCTCGGCCTGGCTCAAGCCGGCGCCTCGTCGCACCACTCGCGCGGACGCAGAAAATCGGTGTAGAGCCGCGCCTCGGGCGTGCCGGCTTCGGGGTGCCAGTCGTAGCGCCAGGTCACGCTCGGCGGCATCGACATCAGGATGCTTTCGGTGCGCCCGCCCGACTGCAGCCCGAAGTGCGTCCCGCGGTCGAACACCAGGTTGAACTCGACGTAGCGGCCGCGCCGATAGAGCTGGAACTCGCGCTCGCGTTCGCCGTAGGGCAGCGCCTGACGCGCCTGGACGATCGGTCGGTAGGCGGGCAGGAAGGCGTCGCCGACCGCTCGCATCAACTCGAAGCCGGCGTCGAAGGTGGCGCCGACATGGTCGTCGAAGAAGACCCCGCCGATGCCGCGCGGCTCGTTGCGATGCTTGAGGAAGAAATACTCGTCGCACCAGCGCTTGAAGCGCGGATACAGCTCGGCGCCCAGCGGTGCGAGGGCGTCGCGATTGGTGCGGTGGAAGTGCCGGGCATCGGCCTCGAAGCCGTAGTACGGCGTCAGGTCCATGCCGCCGCCGAACCACACCACCGGGTCGCGCCCCGCCGGCAACGCGGCAAACACCCGCACGTTCATGTGCACCGTCGGAACGAAAGGATTGCGCGGGTGCATGACGAGCGAGACCCCCAACGCCTCGAACGGCGCGCCCGCCAGCTCGGGCCGGTGCTGCGTCGCCGAGGGCGGCATCGCGCGGCCGCGCACGTGCGAGAAATTGCAGCCGCCGCGTTCGAGCAGCGGCCCGCCTTCGACCAGCCGCGACACGCCGTCACCCTCGAGCGCGCCGCCCGCCGGGCGCTGCCACGCGTCGGTGATGTAGGTGTCGCCGCCGACCGCCGCCATCGCGTCCAGGATGCTCGACTGCAGGCCCAGCAGGTAGCTGCGAACCGCGGCGACGTCGGTGGGCATGCTCATCGCCAGGCCTGTGCGCAGTGCCCCATCAGCGCCCTACCGCCCGGTGGCCGATGTCGCCCCGGTACTGCGCACCGGCGTAGCCGATGCCGCGCACGATCTCGTAGGCGCGGGTCTGCGCCAGCTTGACCGATTCGCCGAGCGCGGTGACGCACAGCACGCGCCCGCCCTGGGTCACGATCTCGTCGCCACGCAGCGCCGTGCCGGCATGGAAGACCACCGCATCGGGCGACTCGGGCGGCAGCCCGGTGAGCGGGTCGCCCGTGCGCGGGGTGTCGGGATAGCCGTGCGCCGCCATCACGACGCCGAGCGCGACCCGGCGGTCCCATTCCAGCGTCGCCTGGTCGAGCGTGCCGTCGGTGGCGCGCAGCAGCACTTCGAACAGGTCGCTTTTCAGGCGCAGCATGATGGGCTGAGTCTCGGGGTCGCCCATGCGGCAGTTGAACTCGACCGTGCGCGGCTGGCCCTGCGCGTCGATCATCAGCCCGGCGTACAGGAAGCCGCTGTACGGGATTCCGTCGCGCGCCATGCCGGCGATGGTCGGCAGAATGATTTCCTGCATCGCCCTTGCATGCACGTTGGGTGTGACGACCGGTGCCGGCGAATAGGCGCCCATGCCACCGGTGTTGGGGCCGACGTCGTCGTCGTTCAGGCGCTTATGGTCCTGGCTGGTGGCGAGCGGCAGCACGTTGCGACCGTCGCACAGCACCATGAAGCTCGCCTCCTCGCCCTCGAGGAATTCCTCGATCACGACCCGTGCGCGCGGCACGACGTCGGTGCTGCGCTGCGACTTGGCCGGCGCCGCGACGGGCGCCTCGCCGAGCATCCAGTCGATCGCGCGGTGCGCTTCGGCCAGCGTCATCGCGACCACCACCCCCTTGCCGGCGGCCAGGCCGTCGGCCTTGACGACGATGGGCGCGCCGCGCGCCTCGACATGGGCGTGCGCCGCATCACGATCGACGAAGCTCTCGTAGGCGGCGGTCGGGATGCCGTGGCGCTGCATGAAGGCCTTGGCGTAGGACTTGGAACTCTCGAGCTGCGCCGCCGCACGGGTCGGGCCGAAGATGCGCAGCCCGCGCTCGCGGAACAGGTCGACCACGCCGGCGGCCAGCGGCGCCTCGGGCCCGACCACGGTGAGCGCGATCTTCTCGGCCTGCGCGAAGTCGGCGAGCTGCTCGAGGTCGGTGATCGCGACGTTTTCGAGCCGCGGGTCGGCGCCGGTGCCGGCATTGCCGGGCGCGACATAGACCTTCTGCACCCGTTCTGACTGGGTCAGTTTCCAGGCCAGGGCATGTTCGCGGCCGCCGCCGCCGATGACGAGTACTTTCATTCAGATCCTGAGCTTGAAGTAGAGCAACCCACTGACAGAGGCGATCGGCACCCGCACCACCGGAAGGATCGGCATCGGCACGCGCTGCGCCCCGGCCTGGATCGCGGCCACGCGCTCGGTGGCGCGCTGCGCCACGTCGAGGTTGCGGCGCGGCTGCGCCAGCGCCTCGCGTGGCGCGTCGAGCAGCCGCTCGATCCGGCCCGCCTCGGCCGGTTCAATGCCGGACGCGCCGCTCGCCGCCATCACATCTCGGCGTTGTGGAACACCGCCTGCGTGTCGTCCAGATCCTCGATCACGTCGAGCAGCTTCTGCATCCGCTGCGCGTCGTCGCCAGCAAGCGGGATCGCGTTGTCCGCCCGCATCGTGACCTCGGCCAGTTCAGGGCGCAGGCCGGCCTGATCGAGCGCCGCCTTGACGGCCTCGAAGTCGGGCGCCGCGCACAACACCTCGATCGCGCCGTCATCGTCTCTGATCACGTCCTCGGCGCCGGCCTCGAGCGCAATCTCCATCGCCCGGTCCTCGCTGGTCCCTGGCGCGAAGATGAACTGCCCGACGTGGCGGAACTGGAACGCGACCGAGCCCTCGGTGCCGAGGTTGCCGCCGTACTTGCTGAAGGCGTGGCGCACCTCGGCGACAGTGCGCACGCGGTTGTCGGTCATTGCGTCGACGATGATCGCCGCGCCGCCGATGCCGTAGCCCTCGTAGCGGATTTCCTCGTAGTGCATGCCCTCGAGGTTGCCGGTCGCCTTGTCGATGTTCTTCTTGATCGTGTCGGCCGGCATGTTCG
>JBDSZM010000490.1:0-2685 GCA_039925165.1 Burkholderiaceae bacterium | reverse complement strand
CCGGCCACGGGAGCGCTCGTGTGGCCGGGGATCGACAGGGCCAGTGCGCCCTTGTTGTCCAGACGCGAAGCCGTGCCGTACACGGTCGTGCGCTTGGACAGCGCGTACTGGTAGCCCAGAGCGATCTGGGTCGCGTCGTTGCTGGTGCCTTCCTGGTCGGAGCGAACATACGACGCGTTGATCGTGCCCTGACCCATCGGCACCGAGGCGCCGAGCAGGTAGCGCTTCGAGCCACGGTTGTTGTCGAACTCGTCCTTGTTGTACTGGGCCATCAGCTTGGCAATGCCGAGGTCGTACGAACCGCCGACGTTCATGGTCTTGTACTCGCCCGTGCCAGCCAGGACGCCCGACGAAAACGACGTGCTCGCAGCGTACTGCTTGCCATAGGCAGCGGCGATGTTGAACGGGCCCGAGGCGAAGCCGATCCGGCCACCGACGTACTTGTTCGCGGTGTTGCCTTCACCCGCGGCGGCCATGATCTGGCCGTAGATGCCGCCCATCGCCGGCAGGAAGTAGCCGATGGTGTTGTCGGCACGGGTGTGCGTGGTCTGGCTGCCGTACATCGCCACGTTGGTCGAGCTGCCGACGCCGTTGGTGCCGAACGGATCGAACACGGTCATGTTCCAGAACGTCGGGGTGTAGTCACGGCCCAGACGAACTTCACCAAAACCGCCGATCAGGCTCACGGTGGCGCGACGGCCCCAGAAGCGGGTGGTGTCGACGGTGCCGTTGTCGGCGAACAGGGCGCTTTCGAGCCAGAAACCGGCTTTCAGACCACCGCCGAGGTCTTCGGTGCCGAGAAATCGCAGCGCGCTGCTGCTCAGGCCGTTGGTCGAGAGCGACTGGACGCTGCTGCGGCCGGAGTTGCTCACGTTGCGCGCGGCCAGGTCAACCGTGCCGCCGATGGTGACGGAGGATTGGGCCGAGGCAGCCCCGGCAAACGCGCCGAGGACGGCGAGAGCGATGAGTGATTTATTCATTGAGGCTATCTCCTAGGTTGAACAAGAGGTCCCGATCAAGAGGCACCGTCTCAGGGCTGATCAGGCCAACCCCCGCAGCGGAAGTTGATGTATTGCACCAGACGACCCGGGTGGTGGCAAAGGATTGCGGGACAAATAAGGGCTTCTGTTGTCTAGGCACAACGAGGACTTGCACCGCGGCAACGGGACCGGCTGTACTCCCTCCAACGCATCACGCCCGTTCGAGAGCCGCCCATGTCACCCATCGACCGATTGATCGTCGCCGCCGACAACGGCCTGCGCACGCTGTCCGGCGCGGGCCACGCGGCGCGGCCGCGCCCCCAGGTACCGCCCGACACCGCCGCCGAGCCGGTCCAGCCGCTCTCCGATGCCGAGCGCCGTGCCGCCGGCGCCTTCATGCGGGTCAACCACGTGGGCGAGGTCTGCGCCCAGGCGCTGTACACGGCGCAAGCCCTGGGAACGACCGACCCGGTGCTGCGGGCTCGCTTCGAGCAGGCCGCGCGCGAAGAGACCGACCATCTGGCCTGGACCCGCGACCGGCTGGCCGAGTTGGGTGCGCGCGCCAGCCTGCTGAACCCGCTTTGGTACGCGGGCGCCTTCGACATCGGATGGCTCGCGGCGCGCGCCGGCGATGCCGCGAGCCTCGGCTTCGTGATCGAGACCGAGCGCCAGGTCGAGGCCCACCTGCAAAGCCACACCGAGCGGCTGCCCGCGAACGATCGCGCCTCGCGCGTGATCGTTGAGCAGATGAAAACCGACGAGGCGGCCCACGGCCAGGCCGCCCGCGCGGCCGGCGGGGTCGAACTGGTCGCACCGCTGCGCTGGGCGATGCGCGCCGCGGCCCGCGTCATGACGACGACCGCTCACTACCTTTGACAGCCGGGCGGCGTCCCGATCGCCGGCGGCCGTGCCGGCAGATCAGGCGGCGACGACCTCGAACCCGGTCGTGATCTGCGCGGTGTGCGCCAACATGATGCTGGCCGAACAGTATTTCTCGTGCGAGAGCCGAACCGCGCGGTCGACCGCGTCGTCGGTCAGCCCGACGCCGGTGACGACGAAATGCATGTGGATGCGGGTGAAGACCTTGGGATCGGTCTCGGCGCGCTCCGCGGTGACCTTGACCTGGCAGCCGCGCACGTCGTGGCGGCCCCGGCGCAGGATCAGCACGACGTCGTAGGCGGTGCAGCCGCCGGTCCCGGCCAGCACCGTCTCCATCGGCCGCGGCGCCAGGTTGCGGCCGCCACCGTCGGGTGCGCCGTCCATCGTCAGGAGATGGCCGCTGCCGGTTTCGGCGGTGAACGTCATGCCGGCCGCGCTGATCCAGTTGATCGTGCATTCCACTGTGAAATCCTCTTTATTGCAGTGCAGCAAAAAGCGGCCTACACTGTTTTCAAGCGCTGCCGGCGGCTCGATCTTCCGGCGCCGCAGGCGGGCAGCGCGCCGATTGTCTCCTCCACCTCCGACGGTGGATTCAGCCCAAGGCAGCGATGCCTTGGGCTCTTTTCTGACGCTGCGAGCCAGCCACTATGATCCGGCGCCCGCAAAGTCCCACGGAGAGTCCCATGGCCGGTCGCAGCAGCAAGAAGGCGCCGCCGGCCGTCGCTGCCGGCACGCTCGGCCTGCAGGACTACCTGCAGAAGATCCTGACCGCGCGGGTCTACGACGTGGCCATCGAGACCGCGCTCGAGCCGGCCCGGGCGCTGTC
>JBDSZM010000489.1:0-7726 GCA_039925165.1 Burkholderiaceae bacterium | reverse complement strand
GCCAAGGGCGTGACCTCGGGCTACATCCCGCTCGGCGGCGTGATGGTCGGCGAGCGGATCGCCCGGGTGCTGATCGACGAGGGCGGCGAGTTCAACCACGGCTACACCTACAGCGGCCACCCGGTCGCCTGTGCGGTGGCGCTGGCCAACCTGCGTCTTGTCCAGCGCGAGCGGCTGGTCGAGCGCGTGCACGACGATGTCGGCCCCTACCTGGCACAGCGCTTCGCCGAGTTTGCGACGCACCCGCTGGTGGGCGAGATCCAGACCTGCGGCCTGATGGGCGCGCTGCAGCTGGTGGCCGACCGCGCGAGCGGCCGCACCTTCTCGCCGGAGCAGGCCGTCGGCATGGTCTGCCGCGGCCACTGCTTTGCCAGCGGCGTGATCATGCGGGCCGTCGGCGACCGCATGATCGTCGCCCCGCCGCTGGTCATTACACGCGAGCAGATCGACGAGATGGTCGGGCTGATCGGGCGTTGCCTCGACCTGACGCTGGCCGACGCGCAGCGCGCCGGCTGGCTCGGCTGAGCGCAGGCACACGCCGGCCCCCGCGGTTGTCCCGGCCCGGTCTCGTCACGCCCTTGTCGAAGCACGCCGCCCTGCTGGCCACGCTGCGCGCCGTCGCCGGCAAGCTGGCCGACGACGAGCTCCCCGGACGCGCGGCGCAGATGGCGTTCTATTTCTTCCTGTCGCTGTTTCCCACCCTGGTCATCCTGATGGCCGCCGCGCACACCTTCGCCGATGCGCAGTGGCTGGTGCGCAATGCGGTGCTGTGGCGTCTCGACACCATTGCGCCGGGGCAGGCGGCCAACTTCTTCAAGCCGCTGCTCGACCACCTGGCGCAACGCCCGGGGGTCTCGTTGTTCTGGGCTCCGGTCGCGCTGTGGGCGGCGTCGAGCGGCATGGCGGCGACCATCCGCGGGCTCAACGCGGCTTACGGCATCGACGAGCGTCGCGGTTGGTGGCGCACCCGGCTGATCGGCCTGGCGCTCACGTTCGGCTTGCTGCTGCTGACGACGCTCGCGATGCTGGTGCTGGCCTACGGCGACCCGATCGTGCGGTCGATCGCCGAGCAGCGCGGCTGGAACGACGGTGTCGTGCTGGCATGGCGGATCGGCCACTGGCCGGTCGCGGCCGCGCTGGTCGTGCTGGCCTTCGACTTGCTCTACCACTACGGTCCGCACCGGCCGCATCGGCGCTGGCGCTGGCTCTCGGCCGGCACCCTGCTGGCGCTCGGCCTGTGGTTGGTGGCGTCGATCGGGCTCGATTTCTACGTCTCGAACGTGCGCGACTACCGGAGCGCCTACGGGCCGATCGGCACGGTCGTGGTGCTCATGCTGTGGCTGTACCTGACTGGCATCGCCATCCTCGCCGGCGCCGAAATCAATGCGCGGATCGAGCAGGCGGACGAGCAGCCGTGAGCTTGCATGGCCGGCCACGGGCGAACAGCGGGGTGCGCATCACGAAGGGTCGCCCGTGAGCCCGGTCGCCGCGCCGAAGCGCAACGGTGCGACGCCGCACGTCGGGGCGCCCTGGCTGGCCTACGCGTGCCTGGCCGGCAGCATGACGCTGGTCGGCAGCTACGTCGGCTTCTCGCGCTCCTTGGTGTTGGTGTTTCCGGTGCTGCTGCTCGCCTGGCTGCGCTTCGGCATCGCCGGCATCGCCATGCTCGGCTGGCTGCGGCGGGCGCCTGGCGAGCCGGCTCTGTCGGCGCGCGAACACCGGCTGCTCTTCGCCGAATCCTTCTTCGGCAATTTCCTGTTCTCGATCTGCATGCTCTACGGCATGTCGATGACGAGCGCGCTGGCGGCCGGCGTGATCATGGCCGCGCTGCCGGCGGTCGTGGCCCTGCTGTCGTGGGGCTGGCTGCGCGAGCGCATCACGCCGCGGGTCGGCGCCGCCATCGTTTGCGCGGTGGCCGGCATCGCGCTGGTGTCGGCGAGCCGCGGCGGGGGCACGGCCGCGCACGGCACCCTGGCGGGCCACTTGTTGCTGCTCGCCGCCGTCATCTGCGAAGCGATCTACGTCGTCGTCGGCAAGCAGCTTTCCGACCGCATCGGGCCGCGTCGCATCAGCGCACTGATCAATCTGTGGGGGCTGGCGCTGGTCACGCCGTTCGGGGTCTGGCAGGCATGGCACTTCGACTTCGCGAGCGTCAGCGGACCGGCCTGGCTCGGCCTCGCCGCCTATTCGATCGCCGCCAGCGTCGTCACGGTGTGGCTCTGGATGACCGGCCTCAGGCACGTGCCGGCTTCGTCGGCGGGGATCTACACCGTGATGTTGCCCGTTGCCGCGGCGGCGGTGGGCGTGCTCTTCCTGGGCGAGCGCTTCAGCGCGGCGCAGTCCGCGGCCTTCGGCCTGGCGTTGATCGGCGTCGTGCTGGCGACGTGGCCGGCACGCTCTCAGGCCGCGAGCACCGCGCTGCGCTGAAGCGCGGCTTGCGCCGACACCTCGGCCGGATCGAGGTGCTTGCGGCGGTGGTCGGACCACACCTGACGCCAATGGCGCGCGCCGGGCTGGCCGTTGCGCAGCCCGAGCATGTGGCGCGCCGCGCGCGACCAGGGCTCGCCCCGACGCGCCATGGCTTGCATGTAGCCGACCATCGCCGCCTCGACCGCGTCGCGATCGGGCACACCCCGCGCCACGTCGCCGAAGAAGTGCGCATCCCAGCCCGCCATGGCCCACGGGTTCTGGTAGGCCGCGCGACCGAGCATCACGCCGTCGACATGCGCGAGTTGCGCCTCCATCTGATCGACGCGCGAAAGCCCGCCGTTGAGCACGACGGTGAGCCGCGGAAACTCGCGCTTGAGCCGGTGCACGATCTCGTAGCGCAGCGGCGGGATCTCGCGGTTCTGCTTCGGACTCAGGCCCTCCAGCCAGGCATTGCGCGCATGCACGATGAAGACCTCGCAGCCGGCGGCGGCCACCTGACCGACGAAGTCTTCGACGAAGGTGTAGCTTTCGGTCCGATCGATGCCGGTGCGGTGCTTGACCGTCACCGGCAAGGCGGTGGCGTCGCGCATCGCGGCCACGCATTGCGCCACCAGCGCGGGCTCGGCCATCAGGCAGGCGCCGAACGCACCACGTTGCACGCGCTCGCTCGGGCAGCCGCAGTTCAGGTTCAGCTCGTCGTAGCCCCAGCGTTCGGCCAACCGGGCGCACGCCGCCAGATCGGCGGGCTCGCTGCCGCCCAGTTGCAAGGCCAGCGGGTGCTCCTCGGCGCTGTGGTCGAGGTGCCGCGCGACATCGCCGTGTAACAGCGCGCCGGTCGTGACCATCTCGGTATAGAGCCGCGTGCGGCGCGTGATCAGGCGATGGAAATACCGGCAATGCCGGTCGGTCCAGTCCATCAGCGGGGCGACGTTGAGCCGCCAGGGACCCAGTGGTCGGTCGCAAGTCGAAGGGTCGGGCGTCAGAAGATCGGGCATGGGACGGTTCGGGCCGCCGGGCTCGGCGGCAGACCCGCGATTGTCCCTGCTGGCCTGCAGCCCGCGCCGCGCTGCAACGCAACGCGAACGGTGCGACGGGCCGGCAGCGCGGGCCTCAGGTCCGCGCGACCCCGGCCGGCCGCGGCTTCAGCAAGCGCACGCCGAGGTAGATCAGCGCCAGCGCACCGCCGTAGGCCACCAGCTGCAGGCCCGAGGGCTGCGCGTCGTAGCCGACCAGTGCGTGCAACAGCGTGCCGAGCGGCGACGCGGGCGACAGCCAGTCCGAGCTGTCCCACAGCGGCATGCTCCAAACGTCGACCAGACCGGCCTGGGTCAGGCTGCGCGCCAGCTGACTGGCGATCGAGCCCGCCAGCAACGCGATCAGCAGATTGGTCGCCGTGAACAGGTGGCGCATCGGGATCCGACTCAGGCCGGCATAGATCAGCGCCCCGACCGATGCCCCGGTCGCCAGGCCGACCAGGGTGGCGAGCACGATCGACGCGGTGCTGGCCTGCGTGCCGCTGACCGCGCCGGCGACGAACAGCACCGTTTCCGCTCCCTCGCGCAGCACCGCGAGCACGACCGCGAGCAGCAGCGCCCACGGCGGCTTGCGGCCGTCCTGGACCGACGCACCGAGCCGGCGTGCATGCGCCGTCATTTCCTTGGCATGCGACGCGACCCAGATGCAATGCCAGAGCAAGAACACCAGCGCGAGCGACAACACCGCAATGTTCAGAAGATCCTGGCCGATGCCGTCGAAGAGACCGCTGATGCGCTCCGCCATCAGCGCGAGCAGCACCGCACCCAGTACGCCGATGCCGACGCCGGCGCTCAACCAGCGCCCGCGCCCGACCAGCTGGCGCGTCGCCGCGGCGACGATGCCGACGAACAGCGCCGCCTCCAGCGACTCTCGAAAGACGATCAGGGTGGCGGCGAACATGCAGGGCTCCGGGCTATCGCGCGATCACCGTGCCCTTCGCGGTGGCCTCGTTGTATTCGCCGTAGAAGGCGTAGCGCCCCGGCTTGAGCGGGCCGATGAAGAGGGTCGCCTTCGCGCCGGCCGGGATCAGCTTCTCGCGGTTCAGCGTGTGGCTCTCGAACTCCTCGGGCGTCGAGTCCTGGTTGTGGACCACCAGCTTGATGCGCTGACCGGCCGGCACCACCAACTCGGCGGGCTGGAAACGGTGGTTCTTGATCACGAGCATCAACTCGGGGTCGTCGGCCCGGGCGGCGCCGGCGGAAGCAATCAGCGCGAGGAGCGCGAAGGCGGCAACGAAGTTCATGCGCATGGTCGGGTCCGAGTGGGTTTTCGTCATGTTAATGCGATTCATTCGCATTCACAACCCAGTCCTGCCCTCGCACTTGCCCAGGATGGACAAACGCTGCCAGCGCCGGGTGCCCAGCGGCACTCGTCGCGCCACGCGTGACGTATCAATCGCTACAGATGTAACAGAGATTAAGCCCCACGACCCGAACTCCGCGGGGCGCGGGCGCGCTTGCACGAATGTCAAGGCGTCAGGTGCAACGCTCGGCGAGCTAGGGATGGAAGACGCCGAAACCGCGGTTCCACACTCCGCCTCCTTGCCGTTTCGAGGTAGCCGCGATGGCCGATCGGGTGTCCGCAGAAGCCCTCGCCGCACTCGAGAACGCGGTGGCCAACTTGCTGCCGGTCGACGTGCCCGCCGGCCTGACCCGGCGGATCCGGGTGCAGCCGCGGGACATCCGGCCGCTCGGCCTGGGTGCATATGTCGGCCGCCATGTCGGACCCGATGCCAGCCTGAGCGGACGACGCGTCTCGGCGCGCGTCGACGTCGACGTGAGCGGCGGCGACGACGGCATCGCGCAGAGCTATGTGGGCGTCCTTGCCGGCCAGGTGCTGGCGCAGACCCGAAGCCAGTTCGTGCAACGCGGCATGCAGCGCGTGCGTGGCGTGTCGGGCGACGACCGTCGGGCGATCGCCTTCGACGTCGACTTCGAATACGTGCCGGTGCCTGCCGCGAGCGACGGCGTGATCGACCACCTGGCGCTCGCGGTCTACGCCAATCTCACGCCCTACCCGACCCGGCTGCGGGCGGACTTCGATGCCGCCGCGCTGGCGACGCTGGCCGCGCCGCTGGTTGATTTCACGCCGGCCGACGATCCGCAGGCGGCGCCGCCGGGCGCCTGGTCGGTGATCGGCGGTGCGGCGCCGGCGCTGCGGCAGAGCGCCGCGACCGGCGCCGGATCGACCGCGCTCGACGACCCGCAGAAGGCGGGCGCGCAACTGCTGTGGCGCCCGCGCGGAACGCCGCTCGCGCTGGCGCGCTTCGTCGCGATCCTCGACGTCGCATCGGCCAGCCCCGACGGCATCGGGCTCGTCTTCGCACGCCGCGCGGCCGACGACTACCGCTTTTTCCTGGCCTCGCAGCGGCACCGCTATCACCTGTTCGGTCGCCGCAGCGCCGCCGGCTGGCAGACGCTGGCGTCGGCGCCTTTCGGCTTCGACACCGCCGCCCCGCAGCGCTTCGTCATCGGCGTGCACGACCGCGCCCTCTTCGCACAGCTCGACGAGCGCCGCACTCTCGGCGCGACCAGCGACGAGCCCTTGCCGGCCGGCGAGATCGGACTGCTCACGCACGCCAACGACGCCGCCCGTTTTCTAGCCGCCCGGCTGATGGAACTGACCTAGTCCACCGACCACAGCCCCGCCCGGGGCAGGAGCACTCGCATGGAAGAAGCCTTTGCGGAACAGATCGTCCCCGGCACCTTCGTCCGGGTCCAGTCCGAGGGCCTGATCGCGCCCAAGGGCGTGAGCTTCGGCAATGTCGGCATTGTCGGCACCGCCGCCGCCGCCGAGGGTGCGCCGGCCGATGCACTCGGCCGAACCCACATCCTGGGCAGCGTCGAGGACGCACAGAAGCTCTACAAGGGCGCGCGCACCGGCGCCGCCGATGCCGACTCGATGAACCTGATGCGCGGCCTCGGCCTGCTGTTCGGCAACGGCGCGCGCACCGTCTACGCCCACGCACTGGCATCGGGCGCGAGCCAGGCGCAGTTCAACACCGCGATCGCCGAACTGCTGAAGGAGGACGTCAACATCCTCGTCGCGCCCGAGCTGACCACCGCCAACGCCAAGCTCGCGTTGCAGCCGGCGCTCGAGACGGCCGAGAACAACAGCCGCGACATGATCGCGGTGATCGGAGCCGACGCGACCGACACCACCGCCATCAAGGCCCAGGTCAGCGCCAACAAGCGGGTCGTGCTGGCGACGCCGGCGGTGCGCGCGTTCGACCCCGAGACCGGCGACCTGGCAACCCTGCCCGGCGGCTACACCGGGGCCGCGGTGGCCGGCCTGATCGCCTCGCTGGCGCCGCAGTCGAGCCCGACCAACAAGCTGCTGCCCGGCATCGGCGAGCTCGGCACGCGCTATTCGTACGGCGAGCTGAAGGACCTGCTGCAGGGCAACGTGCTGCCGCTCGAGGACCGGCAGGGCATCCGCGTGGTTCGCGGCATCACCACCGAGGGCGCCGCCTTCGCGCAGATCACGACCCGGCGCATCGTCGACTTCGCCAAGGCCGGCATCCGCCAGGTGTCCGGCGCCTTCATCGGCAAGCTCAACAACGAGCGGGTGCGCAAGGCGTTGCACGGTGCGCTCGACGGCTTTCTCACCACCATGGTGGTCGACGAGGCGCTCACCGCCTACCAGCTCGACGTCACCGCGACCCGCGCCGACGAGGTCGCCGGGCGCTGCATCGTCAACGTATCGATGCAGCCAACCTTCAGCATCGACTACATCCGCGTCACCCTGGCGCTGTCCTGATCGAACGAGGAAGCCCGCACCATGCCCACTGCCGCCAACACCCACGTCTACACCGGAGCCGACGGCTCGATCCTGCTCTCGCCCGACGGCGACGAGCCCGAGGGACGCGCCGCCGCCGCGGTGATCGAGACCAATGACCTGATCCAGGTCGGCCGCGTCACTGGCGTCACGGTCGAGATCGCCTCGGCCGTCCGGCCATTCCACGAGATCGGCCAGCGCTACGCGACCGAGTTGCGCAGCGGCAACGTCAGCGTGCGCGGCCGCTTCGACCGCGCCTACCTGAACGGCGCACTGCTGTCCCTGCTGCTGGGAGAGGCCGGTGGGCAGCGACCCGGCCGCTCGTGGCCGCAGCCCAGCTTCAACATCACGCTGCTGTCGCAGAACGCGGCCCAGCCTGGCACGCAATCGACCGTCACCTTGCACGGCGTGAAGATCGAGCAGTGGAACCTCACGATGCCGGAGGACGACTTCGTCATGGAGGGCGCCACCTTCCAGGCGCTGT
>JBDSZM010000488.1:0-7299 GCA_039925165.1 Burkholderiaceae bacterium | reverse complement strand
GGTTCTGCGTCCGGGCATGCTGGAGGCGATCGAGAGCGACCTGTCGCTGATGCGCACCCTGGCGCGCTGGGTCGACCGGCTGTCGGCCGACGGCAAGCGCCTAAAGCCGCGCGAAGTGGTCGCGGAGTTCGACAACTATCTGCACGACGAGCTCGACCTGGTCCGCGAAGCCGCCAACGCGGCGCAACTGCGGCGCAACATGCAGGGTCTGGGTCTGGTGCTGGTGCCCGAGATGGTGTGGGACTACTGCACCCAGAGTGTGATCGTGATGCAGCGCATGAAGGGCGTGCCGATCGGCCAGGTGCAGCGGCTGCGCGACGCCGGCGTGGACATCCCCAAGCTGGCCCGCGACGGGGTGACGATCTTCTTCACGCAGGTGTTTCGCGACGGCTTCTTCCATGCCGACATGCACCCGGGCAACATCCAGGTCAGCCTCGAGCCGCAGACCTTCGGCAGCTACATCGCGCTCGATTTCGGCATCGTCGGGACGCTCACCGAATTCGACAAGGAGTACCTGGCGCAGAACTTCATCGCCTTCTTCCGCCGCGACTACAAGCGGGTCGCCGAGTTGCACGTCGAAAGCGGTTGGGTGCCGCCGACGACGCGGGTCGACGAGCTCGAGGGCGCGATCCGCGCGGTCTGCGAACCGCACTTCGATCGTCCGCTCAAGGACATCTCGCTTGGCCAGGTGCTGCTGCGCCTGTTCCAGACCTCGCGCCGCTTCAACGTCGAGATCCAGCCACAGCTCGTCCTGCTGCAAAAGACTCTGCTCAACGTCGAGGGCCTGGGACGCCAGCTCGACCCCGAGCTCGATTTGTGGAATACGGCCAGGCCCTTCCTCGAGCGCTGGATGAACGAGCAGGTCGGCTGGCGCGGGCTGGTCGAGCGGCTCAAGAAGGAAAGCCCGCGCTACGTTCAACTGCTGCCCGAACTGCCGCGTCTGCTGCACCAGGCGCTGCAGCCGCAGCGGCTGCACGAGCAGCGGGTGCTGGCACTGCTGACCGAGCAGCGGCGCAGCCAGCGCCGGCTGCGCGGGGCGATGCTGGCGGCCGTCGGCTTCGCGGCCGGCGTCCTTGCGATGGAACTGTTCGGCCGAGGGCTCCTCTGGTAAGGCATGCCATGGATAATTCGCGGTTGGTCCCACGCTGCGGAGCTAGCCAGCCATGTTGTTGACCCTGGTCGTCGTCTACCTGCTGATCACCATCGGCATCGGCTTGTGGGCCGCACGCCGGGTCAAGAACACCGCCGACTTCGCGATCGCCGGCCGGCACCTGCCGCTGGTGATGATCGTCACGACCACCTTCGCAACCTGGTTCGGCGCAGAGACCGTGCTCGGCATTCCGGCCAAGTTCGTCTCCGGCGGCCTGAACAGCGTGGTCGAGGATCCGTTCGGGGCCGGCACTTGCCTGATCCTCGTCGGCTTGTTCTTCGCCGCGCGGCTCTACAAGATGACGCTGCTGACCATCAGCGACTATTTTCGCGAGCGCTACGGGCGGGTGGTCGAGGTGGTGTGTTCGCTCATGATCATCCTCAGCTACCTCGGCTGGGTCTCGGCGCAGATCACGGCGCTCGGGCTGGTGTTCAACCTGCTGTCGGGCGGCGCCATCGCGCTGCCGGCGGGCATGGTGATCGGCACGGTCTCGATCCTGGCATACACCCTCTTCGGAGGCATGTGGTCGGTGGCGGTCACCGACTTCATCCAGATGATCATCTTGGTATGCGGCCTGCTCGTCCTGGCGGTTTTCGCCGGGCAGATGGCCGGCGGCGCCGACAAGGTGCTGGCGCTTGCCACCAGCCGCGACCTGTTCAACTTCCTGCCCGAACCGAAGTTCCACGACGTGGTCTTCTTCGTCGCGGCAGCGGTCACCATGATGCTGGGGTCGATCCCGCAGCAGGATGTCTTCCAGCGCGTGATGTCGGCTAATTCGGTCGAGTCCGCGACCAAGGGGCCGGTGATCGGCGGCGTCTGCTACATCCTGTTCGCCTTCGTGCCGATGTTCCTCGTCACCAGCGCACTCATCATCATGCCGGAGCAGGCCGCGGCACTCCTGAAGGACGACCCGCAAAAGGTGCTGCCGACGCTGGTGCTCGAGAAGATGCCGTTCGCGATGCAGGTGCTCTTCTTCGGTGCGCTGCTGTCGGCGATCAAGTCGACCGCCTCGGCGACGCTGCTCGCGCCGTCGATCACCTTCGTCGAAAATATCTGGCGCCAGTTCCGGCCGCGCATGAGCGACCAGAAGGAGTTGCGCTCGATGCGCCTGACGACCCTCGCGTTCAGTGCGGTGGTGTGCGCCTACGCGATTGCGTCGCAGGGCACGCCGATTTACGAGATGGTGTCGGGCGCCTATCAGGTCACGCTCGTCGGCGCGTTCGTGCCGTTGGCGGCGGGCCTGTACTGGCGGCGCGCCACCACCCAGGGCGCGATCCTCTCGATCGGGCTCGGCCTGGCGGTCTGGCTCGGTCTGCTGCTGACCCCCGCCGGCGAGACCTTCCCGGCGCAACTCGGCGGGCTGATGGCGGGTATGGCCGGCATGGTTCTGGGCTCGCTCGCACCGCAACGGCTGACCAACCGGCATGGGTCGCATCACGACATGGCCGGCCTGCGCGGCCGAAGCGCCACTGCTCCTGCGGCCGGGGCTTACGACAACCCCGTATAATTCTTGGTTTTGCTTTTGGAATCAAGGCCTTAGCATGCCCATCTACGCTTACCGCTGTGCGGCTTGCGGTCACGCCCAGGATCTGTTGCGCAAGATTTCGGACCCGGTCTTGACCGTCTGCCCGGTGTGCGGCGTGGATGCGTTCCAGAAGCAGGTCACCGCGGCCGGCTTCCAGCTCAAGGGCTCGGGCTGGTACGTCACCGATTTTCGGGGTGACAACAAGGCCAAGGGAGCAGCCTCGGAGTCCGCGTCGGTGGGCGACCGAGGCACTGACGCTGGCAAGACCGCGACCCCGACCCCGACGCCGACGTCGGGCAGCGCTGCCGGCGGCGCCGGATCGGGCGAGTCGACCGCATCGCCCGCCAAGCCGGCGGCACCCGGCCCGGCACCGGCATCCGGGGCCGGCTCCGCCAGCGGCAGCGGCTCGGGCGCCCAGTGATCCCCGAACGTCCGCCGACCCGCAACCCGGTGAAGAAATACCTCATCGCGGGCTTGCTGGTGTGGCTGCCGCTGTCGGTCACCATCTGGGTTCTGACCTCGGTGCTGGGGCTGCTCGACGGGGTTTTCGGCTGGCTGCTCAGCGCCTCGCAGGCGGTGTTGCCGCACGGCGCCCACGCACCGATCGAGCTGCTCCGCCAGATCCCCGGCCTCGGCGTGCTCGTGATGCTGGCCGGACTGCTGTTGACCGGGATCTTTGCGACCAACATGGTCGGGCAGTGGTGGCTGCGCCAGGGGCACCGGCTGCTCAACAAGATTCCGATCGTGAAGTCGATCTACAGCTCGGTGAAGCAGGTGTCGGATACCTTGTTCTCGAGCAGCGGCAACGCGTTTCGCGAGGCGGTGTTGGTGCAGTATCCCCGCGAGGGCAGCTGGACCATCGCCTTCGTCACCGGGCGCCCGGGCGGCGAGGCGGCGGACCATCTGGTGGGCGACTTCCTGAGCCTGTACGTCCCGACCACCCCCAACCCGACGTCGGGCTTCTTTCTGATGGTGGCGCGCGCCGACGTGATCGAGCTGCGCATGAGCGTGGACGAGGCGCTGAAGTACGTCATCTCGATGGGCGTGGTCGCACCGCCGCCGTTCTCGGGACTCAAGCTGCGTCCCGTGCCCCTGCGAAATTGACCGGGTCGGGCGCCCGTCGGCGTCCGGCCCCGACGCTGTCCGCGCACGCAGCGCCCGCACCGCACCCCCACGCAGGCGCAACGTGCCTGCCCGCTTGCACCGATACGGAGTGAACTCATGAGAACCACCTACTGCGGCCTCGTCAGCGAGGCGCACCTGGGCCAGACCGTCACCCTGATGGGATGGGCGCATCGGCGCCGCGACCATGGCGGCGTCATCTTCATCGACCTGCGCGATCGCGAGGGCCTGGTGCAGGTGGTCTGCGACCCCGACCGGGCCGACATGTTCGCCATCGCCGAGCAGGTGCGCAACGAGTTCTGCCTGAAGATCGTCGGCCGGGTCAGGGGGCGGCCCACCGGCACCGACAACGCCGCCCTGACGAGCGGCAAGATCGAGGTGCTGTGCCTCGAGATCGAGGTGCTCAACCCGAGCGTCACACCGCCGTTCCAGCTCGACGAAGACAACTTGTCGGAGACGACGCGCCTGACGCACCGCGTGCTGGACCTTCGTCGGCCCATCATGCAGCGCAACCTGCTGCTGCGCTATCGCGTCGCGATGGAGGTGCGCAAGTTCCTCGACGCCAACGGCTTCATCGACATCGAGACGCCGATGCTGACCAAGAGCACGCCCGAGGGAGCGCGCGATTACCTGGTGCCGAGCCGCGTGCACGACGGCATGTTTTTCGCGCTGCCGCAGAGTCCGCAGCTCTTCAAGCAGTTGCTCATGGTGGCCGGGTTCGACCGCTACTACCAGATCGTCAAGTGTTTCCGCGACGAGGACCTGCGCGCCGACCGGCAGCCCGAATTTACGCAGATCGACATCGAGACCTCGTTCATGACCGAGGAGGCGATCCGTACCATGTTCGAGGGCATGATCCGCAGCACCGTGGCGCATGCGATCGGCGTCGAACTGCCGACCTTTCCGGTCATGAAGTACGCCGACGCGATGCGCCGGTACGGCTCGGACAAGCCCGACCTGCGGGTCCAGCTCGATCTGACAGAACTGACGGATGCGATGGCCGACGTGGAGTTCAAGGTCTTCTCGGTCCCGGCCACGTCGGCGGGCGGCCGGGTCGCGGCGCTGCGGGTGCCGGGCGGCGCGGAGATGTCGCGCGGCGAGATCGACGGCTACACCGAGTTCGTCAAGATATACGGCGCCAAGGGCCTGGCCTGGATCAAGGTCAACGACGCCGGCAAGGGCCGCGAAGGCTTGCAGTCGCCGATCGTCAAGAACCTGCACGATGCGGCCCTGACGCTGATTCTCGAGCGCACCCGCGCTGCCAGCGGGGACCTGATCTTCTTCGGCGCCGACAAGTCCAAGGTCGTCAACGACGCCCTGGGCGCATTGCGGGTCAAGATCGGCCACAGCGAGTTCGGCCGCGCGCGGGGCTTGGTGCAAGGGCAGTGGGCGCCGCTGTGGGTGGTGGACTTTCCGATGTTCGAATACGACGATGCGGCACGCCGCTGGAACGCAGTGCACCACCCGTTCACCTCGCCGAAGGACGGCCACGAGGACTGGCTCGAGACCGACCCCGGCCGCTGCATCGCGAAGGCCTACGACGTGGTGCTGAACGGTATCGAGCTCGGCGGTGGCTCGATCCGGATCCATCGCGAGGAGGTTCAGAGCAAGGTGTTTCGTGCCCTCAACATCGACGCCGAGGAGGCCCGTGCCAAGTTCGGTTTCCTGCTCGATGCGCTGCAGTATGGCGCACCCCCGCACGGTGGCATCGCCATCGGTCTGGACCGCTTCGTGATGCTGATGACCGGTGCGGAATCGTTGCGCGACGTGATCGCCTTTCCGAAGACCCAGCGCGCGCAGGACTTGCTGACCAACGCGCCCGGACCGGTCGACGAACGTCAGTTGCGCGAACTGCACATCCGGCTGCGCAGCAACCAGCCGGTCGCAAGCTGATGGGCTGCGCCGGCTTGTCCCTGCGGCGCAACGTCGGCTGGCGCTCATGCAGAATCATCGGACGTGCAACGTCTTTCGTGATCCCTGCCTGTGCCGTCGATGTCCATGTCTCAGCTTCGTCCGGATAGTGGACCCTCGCCGACGGCGAGAGTCCCGAAGATTCCCGTTTCAGTGCTGGTCGTGATCCACAGTGCGGACCTGCAGGTGCTGCTGTTGGAGCGCGCCGACCTGCCCGGCTACTGGCAGAGCGTGACCGGCTCGCAGGCGGTCGTGGCCGAGGACCTGGCGCAAACCGCCTGCCGCGAGGTCGAGGAGGAAACCGGCATCCGGGTCGGGTCGACGGCGGTGGGTCTTGGCGATCTCGAGGACTGGCGTCAGCACCACGCGTACGAGATCCATCCGAGATGGCGCCACCTATACGCGGCGGGCGTCGCGCATAACACCGAGCACGTGTTCGGGCTGCGCATACCGCGCGACATCCGCATCGTCCTGTCAGCGCATGAACATCGGCAGCATCGGTGGCTGCCGTGGCCGCAGGCCGCCGCCGCGTGCACCTCGCACACCAATGCGGCGGCGATCCGTCAGTTGCCGCTGCGCGCAGCGATGCCGGGGGTCTGATGCGATCGACGCGCGCGCCGGCAACCCAACAGCACGGCCAGACACTGCGGGTCGCGACCTACAACATCCACAAGGGCGTGCGCGGCACCGGACCGCGTCAGCGCCTGGAGATCCACAACCTCGGTTTGGGCATCGAGGCATTGGATGCCGACCTGGTGTTCCTTCAAGAGGTTCGCAGCCTGAATCGCGCTGCGGCACGCCAGTTTCCGGACACGCACATCGGCTGGCCGCGCCTGCCGCAGGCCGAGTACCTCGCGCCCGAAGGTTACGAGGCGGCGTACCGCACCAATGCGATCACGCGCCACGGCGAACACGGGAACGCCCTGCTGTCACGTTGGCCGCTCGGCGATGTCGGACACCACGATGTCTCGGATCATCGCTTCGAGCAGCGTGGCCTGCTGCACGTGCCTGTGCTCTGGAACGGCCACACCGTGCATGCCATCGTCGCGCACCTCGGGCTGATGCACGCCGGTCGGGTGCGGCAGGTGCAGCGCCTGGCGGAATTCATCGGTGCCCAGGTTCCGCGAGACGAACTGCTGGTGGTTGCTGGCGATTTCAACGACTGGGGCGAGAAACTGGATGCGCCGATGCGGCTGCATGGACTCGAGCGGGCGCGGGTCCACGGCGAAACGACGCCTCGCCTCAGCACCTTCCCGTCGCGCGTGCCGTTGTTCTCGATGGACCGGATCTACGTTCGTGGCTTCAACTGCTGTGCCACCTCGGTGCCGCGGGGGCCGGCATGGGCACGGATGTCGGACCATCTGCCGCTGCTGGCGGAGCTCGAACTGGCGTGACTTCGGCACCGCCCGACGTGGAATGTAAAACGTCGCCCTCGGGCGACGCTGGATCAGTGGCAACCTGGACGCTTGGGTTCGGGTCGCAGAGGCTGCCGTCGACGGTCACTTCGAAGCAGCTTCACCCTTCCGCGTTTCGCCCGACTTGACTGCGGCGGCGGCTTCTTTTTTGACTTCTGCGCGGGTTTTGGTTGAGG
>JBDSZM010000487.1:0-4070 GCA_039925165.1 Burkholderiaceae bacterium | reverse complement strand
TCGCGGGCCAACTCCCGCGCCTTCTCGAATGTCGCCAGCGCGTGCACATTGCGCTCCGCCGCGAGCTCGGCATTGCCTAGCGCCCACAGCGCGAGCACCTGCATGCCAGCGGCCTGTACGGCCTCCGCAATCTCGAGCGCGGCGCGCGCCGTCTCGATGGCTCCGTCCAGATCGCCTTCCCACAGCATCAGCTGTGACAGGTTTGCCAGCACGATGGGTTCGAGGGCGCGATCGCCGATGGCCGTGTGCAATTGCAGGGCGGCCTCGAGGTCGCGCCGCGCCTGCACGAGCTCGCCCATGTCCAGCCAGCCGCTGCCGGTCGAGCACAGGCCGATCGCCTCGTTGCGCCGGTCGCCGAGCGCGCGCCGAAGCTCGGTGGCTTGCCGGCCAGCCTCGAGCATCTCCACCAGGTCCTGGCGGTGGCTCGCGATCACGGTGAGCGCGTTCAGGAAGCGCCCTTGCACTCCCAGCAAGCCGCGCAACCGCGCCTCGGCCAGGCCTTCGCGGGCCAGCGTCTGGGCGGCCGAGACATCATCCAGCCGCACCAGGGCGTCGGCGAGCAGGCGCTGCGCATTCAAGCGCTGTTCCTGGTCGCCGGCGCGCCCAGCCAGCGTCATCGCCAGTCGAGCGGCGCCTTCCTGGCCGCGGTAGTCGCCGGTACGGCCTGCCAGTATGCTGCGTCGCGTCGCAAGCTCGGCCCGACGCGCGTCGTCGTTCAGCGCATCCCCGACCTGCTGCAGCGTGTCGAGATCGGCCCGCTGCTCCGGCCGTCGTCCCTGCAACTCGTAAGTGCGCTCGCGCACGTCGAGCAGTCTCCAGTGCAGGCTCAGCGTGTCGTTGCTGCCGCCGGGTCCGATGAGCGCCAGCGCCCGCTCCACATACCCGAGCGCCGACTCATGCGCGTAGCGCTTGCGCGCCTGTTCGGCGGCGCGGGTGAAGAACTCGCAGGCGCTGGGCAGGTCGCCCGCCTTTTCGTGGTGCTCGGCGGTGGCGCCGAGAAAGTCGCCGGCACGGGCACCGGTCCGGCTCGAGAGCCAGGCCGCCGCCTTGGCATGCAAACCCTGGCGGGCCCGCTTCAGCAGGGTGTCGTAAGTGACCTGGTGCAGGATCTGGTGCCGGAACGCGTACTCGCGCATGTCGTCGAAGCTGGCGTCCTTGTGTGGCAGCGCCAGTTCGCGCCGAACCAGGGCCGGCAACGCGAGCGGCGCCTGCGGGTCCAGCGCGGCCAGCGCGTCGTCCCAGAAGACGAGGCCGATCACGCTGGCCTCCTGCAGCGTCAGGCGCTCGGTGTCGGGCAGCCCGTCCAGGCGTGCCTGCAGCACCCCGGTCAGCGTCGCCGGCACCGGTGTCGCGAGCAGCTTGGCGGGACGCAGGATCCACTGCTCGCCGCGGGTGTCCAGTGCACCCTGGTCGACCAGCATCTGCACCAGCTCCTCCATGTAGAAGGGGTTGCCTTCCGACCGACCGATGATCAGTTCGCTGAGTGCCGCCGGCACCTCGGGCAGCTTCTTCAGCAGTTCGTCGGCCAGTTCCTGGGCCTGGGCCTTGTCGAGCGGCACCAGGTCGATGCGCTGGTGCGGTGTCGTCCCGGCCGCGCCGTCGCCGCGCCGCTCGAACAGCGTCGGACGCGCCAGGCTCAGCACCAGCATCGGCACGTCGCGGTTGACATCGGCCAGGTGAGCCAGGAACTCGAGCGAGCCGTCGTCGGCCCAGTGCAGGTCGTCGAGCTGCAGCAGCACCGGCGCGGCGTCGCGCGCGCTGATCCGGCGCAAGGTCTGCGCGGCCGCGTGAAACCCGCGTGCCCGGATCTGCTTCGGGTCGTCGAGGATGCCCTTGACATGACGGCTGTCGCTGAAGTCGAGGCCGATCAGGTGGCCCAGCAGGTGCGCGTGCGACTGCGCCAGGTCGGCTCCGTCGACGGCCACGAAGAGCGGAACGATGCCGTGTTCGAGCTTGTCCTTGGCGGTGCGCATGCTGTCGCTGTCGCCGATCTGCAGGTGCCAGGCGAGCACATCGCGCAGCAGGCCGAACGGGCGGCTTTGCGTCGCCGGGTCGGCCCGGCCCTGGAATCGCGTCAGCGGCTGCGGCCAGGTCGCGAGCCAGCGCTCGAACTCGTGCAGCAGCCGACTCTTGCCGACGCCGGCATCCGCCACCACCGTGACGACGGCATGGCCGGGCTCGCGGTACAGCCGCGCCAGCGCGTCCTGCAGCGCCTGCAGTTCCGCCGCACGCCCCACCATGCGGGTCTCGACCCCTTCGATGCCGCGGGTGCTGGTGCGCAGGTTGCGCGGCAAGGTGCGCACGACCAGGTAGGTGACCACCGGCTCGGCGACGCCCTTGACCGCCAGCGGCGCTTGCGTCTGGACCTCGAACACGCCGCGCACCAGGTGGTAGGTGGCGTGGCTGATGCGCATGCCGCCGGCCGGTGCGGTCTGTTCCATGCGGGCGGCGATGTTGACTGCGATGCCGCGGATCGTGCCTTCGGCGTCGACGCCGCCGCCGAGCAGCACGCCGCCGGTGTGCAGCCCCACGCGCACGTTGAAGCCGGCGTGGCCGTAGCGCTGCTCCACCTCCTGGCCGAGTGCGCGGCCTTCGGCCAGCAGTGCCAGGCCGCTGCAGACCGCGCGTTCGGCGTCGTCCTCGCGCGCCTCGTCGGCGCCGAAGACCGCCAGCAGGTTGTCGCCGGCGTACTGCAGCACCCGACCGCCGTGGCGCTCGACGACCGCGGTGCCGCGCGCGAGCGCGCCGTCCATCACGGCGGAGATCTCCTCGGGGTCGAGGCGCTGGCTGAGGGTGGTCGAGCCGACCACATCGAGGAAGAGGATCGTGACCTGCTTCAGCTTGGGCGCCTGCGCCGGATGGGCCGGGTCGAGCGCCTCGAGCCGTCCGCGCAGCGCCGCCAGGGCGACATCGACCACGCCGTCGCCGAGCAGGCCGCGCTGCGCCTCCAGCGCGGTGATCCCGGCCTGCAGTTGTTCCCGCTCGGATGCCATGGAGCGCGAGGATAGCAACCCCGCGCCAAGTCCGCGACTGCGCCAGCGGCGCCGCGGCACGTACCGTGCCCCCGGCCTGCGTCCGACGGCCAAGCCGCACCGACCGGGCCCTAGAATCGGCGCGCATCGGTGTCCATGCCGGGACGCGACCCGACCACGCAGGAGGCTTGCGGATGGACACCTTTCTCCAGCAGATCATCAACGGCCTGGTGCTCGGCAGCGTGTATGCGCTGGTGGCGCTGGGCTACACGATGGTCTACGGCATCATCAACCTGATCAACTTCGCGCACGGCGAGGTGCTGATGGTCGGTGTCCTGACGAGCTGGACCGTGGTCACCGCGCTCGCCGGCATGGGGCTGCCGGGCTGGCTGCTGCTGCTACTCGGCCTCATCGCCGCCATCGTCGTCTGTGCGGTGCTCAACTTCGCCATCGAGAAGGTCGCCTACCGGCCGCTGCGCAGCGCGCCGCGCCTGGCGCCGCTGATCACGGCGATGGGCATGAGCCTGCTGCTGCAGACGCTGGCCATGATCATCTGGAAGCCCAACTACAAGGCGTATCCGATCCTGCTGCCGTCGGAGCCGTTCCACATCGGCGGAGCGGTCATCAACGTCACGCAGATCCTGATCCTCGTCATCACCGCCGTCACACTGGCGGGGCTGATGTACCTCGTCAACCGGACCAAGCTCGGCCGCGCGATGCGCGCCACCGCCGAGAACCCGCGCGTCGCCGGCCTGATGGGGGTGCGCCCCGACATGGTGATCTCGGCCACCTTTGTCATCGGCGCCGCGCTGGCGGCCCTGGCCGGCGTCATGTACGCGGCCAACTACGGCTCGGTGCAGCACACGATGGGCTTTCTGCCTGGCCTCAAGGCCTTCACCGCGGCGGTCTTCGGCGGCATCGGCAACCTGGCCGGGGCGATGGTCGGCGGCGTGCTGCTCGGCCTGATCGAGTCGCTCGGCGCCGGCTACATCGGCGCGCTCACCGGCGGCGTGCTCGGCAGCCACTACCAGGACATCATCGCCTTCGTGGTCCTGATCCTGGTGCTCACGCTGCGGCCGCAAGGCCTGCTCGGCGAGC
>JBDSZM010000486.1:0-3203 GCA_039925165.1 Burkholderiaceae bacterium | reverse complement strand
TGTCGAAGAAGTCGAGGTTGTTCTTGGTCGACTTCATCTTTTCGAGGATGAATTCCATCGCCTCGATCTCGTCCATCGGGTACAGCAGCTTGCGCAGGATCCAGGTCTTCTGCAGGATCTCGGGCTTGAGCAGCAGTTCCTCGCGGCGCGTTCCCGACTTGTTCAGCAGGATCGACGGGTACACGCGTTTCTCGGACATGCGCCGGTCCAGATGGATCTCGCAGTTGCCGGTGCCCTTGAACTCCTCGTAGATCACCTCGTCCATCCGGCTGCCGGTCTCGACCAGCGCGGTACCGATGATGGTCAGCGACCCGCCTTCCTCGACATTGCGCGCCGCGCCGAAGAAGCGCTTGGGGCGCTGCAGCGCGTTCGAGTCCATGCCGCCAGTGAGCACCTTGCCCGACGACGGCAGCACGTTGTTGTAGGCGCGGGCCAGGCGGGTGATCGAGTCGAGCAGGATCACCACGTCCTTCTTCATCTCGACCAGCCGCTTGGCGCGCTCGATCACCATCTCGGCGACCTGCACGTGGCGCGCGGCGGGCTCGTCGAAGGTCGAGCTGATGACTTCGCCGCGCACCGTGCGCTGCATTTCGGTCACTTCCTCGGGCCGCTCGTCGACCAGCAGGACGATCAGGTAGACCTCGGGGTAGTTGGCCACCAGCGCGTGCGCCAGGTTTTGCATCATCACGGTCTTGCCGCTCTTCGGCGCCGAGACCAGCAGGGCGCGCTGGCCTTTGCCGAGCGGCGCGATCAGGTCGATGATGCGGCTGGTGATGTTCTCGTCCGACTTGACGTCGCGTTCGAGCTTGAACTGCTCGTTGGGAAACAACGGCGTCAGGTTCTCGAACATGATCTTGTGCTTGCTCTCCTCGGGCGTCAGGCCGTTGACCTTGTCGACCTTGACGAGCGCGAAGTAGCGTTCGCCGTCCTTCGGCACCCGGACCTCGCCCTCGATCGCGTCGCCGGTGTGCAGGTTGAAGCGGCGGATCTGGCTCGGGCTCAGGTAGATGTCGTCGGTCGACGCCATGTAGCTCGCATCGGGCGAGCGCAGGAAGCCGAAGCCGTCGGGCAGCACCTCGAGCACGCCGTCGCCGAACACCTGCTCGCCGGCCTTGGCGCGCTTTTTCATGATGGCGAACATCAGCTCCTGCTTGCGCATGCGGGCGACGTTTTCGATCTCGAGCGCCTCGCCCATCGTGATGAGCTCCGAGACGTGGATCAGCTTGAGTTCAGACAGGTGCATGGGAAACACTCCGGATGAGTGCATGAGCGGGGGCGGATCGCGCAGCGCCTGCGCGACGGTCAAGCCGGGGACGCCTTTGGCCGTAGGAAAGGATTTCGGGCCGGGAACGCGATCGACAGGAGGGGTGCCGAACCGCAGCGGTGCCTGGTGGGGCGTGTCAGCCGCTTCCGGTGGGAAGCCATCCGGCTGCGGGCGCTGGGGTTGGATCTTCGGCAGCAGGCGCCGGGTGCTTGCTCAGCGCCGGCTCAGGCTGCGTTTGCCGGGATTATAGATGACCGTCGATGAAGGCCGTCAACTGGGCCTTGTTGAGCGCGCCGACCTTGGTTGCGGCGAGTTGTCCGCCCTTGAAGAGCATCAGCGTGGGGATGCCACGGATCCCGAACTTGGCGGGGATGTCGCGGTTCTCGTCGACGTTCATCTTGGCGATCTGCAGCCGGCCGTCGTAGTCCTTCGAGACCTCGTCGAGGATGGGCGCGATCATCTTGCAGGGTCCGCACCACTCGGCCCAGTAGTCCACGAGCACCGGCTTGTCGGATGCGAGGACATCGGCGTCGAACGACGCATCCGAGGTGTGCTTGATCAGTTCGCTGCTCATGGGGTGGTCCTGGTGCGGGGCGTCGAAGCGATGTCCCCGGGGGCGCGGCGCACAGGGGCCGCAAGGCACAATGATTCTGACACAAAGCCCTCTCGGCGTTGCCGCCCTCCCGTTGGTCCATGGCCGCCATCACGCCGCTCCTTTTTCCGCATTCCGCCGACTCCGCCGATCCCTGGCCGGCACTCGCCACGGCGGTAAGCGGCTGGGCCGAGACCCACGGGATCGTCCTGCGCGACGCGGTCGTTCTGCTGCCGTACGCCCAGTTGCTGGCCCCGGCACGGCACGCCTTCGCGGCCGACGGTGGCTGGATGCCGCGCATCGAGACCACCCAGACGCTGGCGCGCGCACTCGGGCCGCCGGTCGTCACCGCGCCGCACGAGCTTGCCCATGACCCGGTCTTCGATCGCCTGCGCGCTGCCCACCTGTTGCGCGGACTGCCGCGCGGCGCCGACCTGGAGCGGCGCGATCCGGCCGGCTTTCGGCGTGCCGTGGCGGTGCTGGTCGAGACGGCGCAGGCGCTCGGCCGCGCCGCCGCGGGGGCTGCGCCCGCGGACCGCGTGGCTTATTGGCAAGGCGCCCGCGACCTGCTCGCCCCGGTGGCGGGCCCCGGTTCGACCGAGCGCTGGCTCACGCGCATCGCGCTCGAGTGGGCCGCAGTCACGACCGAGGTCGCGACCGACCGCCTGCACGCGCTGCGTCCGAGTGCCTGGATCGCGGTGCAGGCGGGTGGTCCCGATCGCCTGACCCGCGCGTTGCTCGACGCATCGCCGCCCGACCTGCCGTGCGCGCTGATCGACGTGGACGTCGACCCGGCCGCGCCGTTCGACCGCCTGGTCGCGGCGCTCGATGCCGCCGGTGGCGCGATGCCTGCGGTGGCGGTGTGCAACGGTTTCGAGGCCGAGGCGCAGGCCGCGGCGGCTCAGGTGCTGGCGCATGTCCGCGCCGGGGTCGTGCCGGTCGCGCTGATCGCGCAAGACCGCGAGCTGGTGCGGCGCATCCGCGCGCTGCTCGAACGGTCGCAGGTCGTACTGCTCGACGAGACCGGCTGGAAGCTGTCGACCACCCGCGCGGCCGGGCAGGTGCGGCGCCTGCTCGACGCCGCCGCGCACGATGCGACCACCGACGTGCTGCTCGACTGGCTGAAAGGCGTGCCCGAGCTGTCGCATTCGGTCGACGCCCTCGAGGCGGCCTGCCGGCGGCATCAGATCACCCGCGTGGCGAGCCTGGCCGGCGCCGAACTCGACGCCGCCGCCAGCCGTGCCCTGGTGCTTGCCGACCGCGTGCTGACGCCGCTGCGCAACGCCCCGCGGTCAGCGCCGGCCGACTGGCTGGCGCGCCTGCAGTCCGCCTTGCGCACCAGCGGCA
>JBDSZM010000485.1:0-3098 GCA_039925165.1 Burkholderiaceae bacterium | reverse complement strand
TGCCCTGGTCGTCCTCCATGTAGCGCTCGAGGATGGCGTCGAGCACCTCGTAGGGCGGCAGGCTGTCCTGGTCGGTCTGGTCGGGCTTGAGCTCGGCCGAGGGCGGGCGCGTGATGATGCGCTCGGGGATGACCTCGCGACCCTGCGCGTTCTTCCAGCGCGCCAGGCGATAGACCAGCGTCTTGGCCACGTCCTTGATGACCGCAAAACCGCCGGCCATGTCGCCGTAGAGGGTGCAGTAGCCGGTGGCCATCTCGCTCTTGTTGCCGGTGGTGAGAACGATGGAACCGAACTTGTTCGACAGCGCCATCAGCAGGATGCCGCGGATGCGGGCCTGGATGTTTTCCTCGGTCGCGTCCTCGGGCAGGCCGGCAAACTCCGCCGACAGCGCGTGCTTGAAGGTCTCGAACATCGGCACGATCGAGATCTCGTCGTAGCGCACACCCAACCGCTGTGCCATGTCGCGCGCATCGATCCAGGAGATGTCGGCCGTGTAGGGCGACGGCATCATCACCGTGCGCACGCGTTCCGCGCCCAGCGCATCGACCGCGATCGCCAGCACCAGCGCCGAGTCGATGCCCCCCGACAGGCCGATGATCACGCCCGGAAAATCGTTCTTGCCGACATAGTCGCGCACGCCGGTGACCAGAGCCGCCCAGGTCTGCGCCTCGAGCGACGGGACCGGTTCCAGCGCGCCCGACACGCCGCTGGCGGTGACCTCGACCAGCGCCAGCGCCTCCTCGAACATCGGCGCCCGCGTCGTCACCGTGCCCTGGGCGTCGACCCCGAACGAGGCGCCGTCGAATACGACCTCGTCCTGCCCGCCCGCCAGGTGCGAGTACAGCAGCGGCATCCCGAGCGTGCGGGCGCGCAGGCTCATGGCCGCCTCGCGCTCGGCGACCTTGCCGAGGTGGAACGGCGACGCGTTGATGACGCACAGCATCTGCGCGCCCGCAGCGCGTGCCGCCTGGCCGGGCTCGTCGAACCAGGCGTCCTCGCAGATCAGCAGGCCGAAGCGCAGGCCGGCCACCTCGAACACCACCGCGCCCTGCCCGGTATCGCGGCCGGACGCGAAATAGCGGCGCTCGTCGAACACCTGGTAGTTGGGCAATTCGCGCTTGCAGTAGGTCGCGACGATGCGCCCGCCGTTCAGCACCGACGCCGCGTTGTAGCGCATCGGCACCGCGACGGACTTGGACCTAACATCGCCCTGACCATTGAGCTGATGCGGATGCCCCACCACCACGAACAGATCCGCCAGATCGGCCAGCGCCTGCGCACATCGGGCGAGCGCCGTCTCGCAAGCCTGCATGAAGGCCGGGCGCAGCAGCAGGTCCTCGGGCGGATAGCCGCACAGGCCGAGTTCCGGGCTGAGCACCAGCCGCGCCCCGGCGGCGTGGGCGCGGCGCGCCGCATCGACGATCTTTGCAGCGTTGGCGTCGAGGTCGCCGACGGTCGCATTGATCTGCGCCAGCGCCACCGTGACCGAGGTTGATGCGGACATATGAGCAAGCGCAGGGACGCTGAATTGCAAGGCGAAAAAGCTTCGAAAGATTATGTCATCCGGGTCGTCGACGACCTCGCTGCGATCGAGCCGGCGCAGTGGAACGCGCTGGTCGAAGCGCAGCCCTCCGCCACCCCTTTCATGCGCCACGAATACCTGCATGCGCTGCAGGCGTCGGGCAGCGCTGACGCTGCCAGCGGATGGCATGCGCAGCACCTGGTGCTGAGCGACGACAACGGCCTGCGCGCGGCCTGCCCGCTCTACCTCAAGGACCACTCGTACGGCGAGTACGTGTTCGACTGGGCCTGGGCCGACGCCTACCGGCGTCATGGCCTGGACTACTACCCCAAGCTGCTCGACGCGGTGCCGTTCACCCCGGTGCCGGGGCCGCGGCTGCTGGCACGCAATCCCGACGACCGGCGTGTGCTGCTGCGTGCGATGGAGGGCTACGCGGCCCAGGCGCAGCTGTCGTCGGCGCATCTGCTCTTCATCGACGAAGCCGACCGGGTCGCGGCCAGCGCCGAGGGCTGGATGCTGCGCAGCACGGTGCAATTCCACTGGACCCAGCGCACGCCCGAGCCATGGAGCGACTTCGCCGATTTCTTGGCCGGGCTGCAGCGCGACAAGCGCAAGAAGATCCAGCAGGAACGCCGCCGCGTGGTCGACGCCGGCGTGACGTTCGAGGCGCTCGAAGGGTCAGCGATCAGTGCCGCCGACTGGGACTGCTTCTACCGCTGCTACACCCTCACCTACCGGGCCCACCACTCGACGCCCTACCTCACGCGCGACTTCTTCCTGCGCATGGCCGACACGATGCCGCAGCACTGGCTGCTCTTCATCGCGCGCCAGGGCGGCGAACGCATCGCCGCCTCGCTGATCGCCATCGACCCCGCGCGGCGGGTCGCGTTCGGCCGCTACTGGGGCGCGACCCGCCAGGTCTCGTGTCTGCACTTCGACGCCTGCTACTACCAGCCGCTGGCCTGGTGCATCGAGCACGGCTATGTCCGCTTCGAAGGCGGCGCCCAGGGCGAACACAAGATGGCGCGCGGCCTGCTGCCGGTGCAGACCTGGTCGGCGCACTGGCTGGCACACCCGCAGTTCGCACAGGCGGTGGCGGACTTCCTGGCCCGCGAAGGCGCCGGCGTCGAGATCTACCTCGACGAGCTGAACGAGCGCCGGCCGTTCAAGGCGCCGTCCGCCGACGACGGCGCGGACTCGCCGCTCAGGGCTTGAAGTCACCCGCGTAGGCGATGACCCAGCGGGCCGGATCGATGTACTTGCGCAGCGCCGCGTTGACCTGCGGCAGCGTCAGCGCCGCCAGCGCCGCATCGACGCGCGCCGACACGGCGAAGGTGCGGTCGAGATAGGCGTTGCCGGCCAGTGCCGCGGCCAGGCTCTCGTCCTGTGCGCGCCCGAGGCGGCGGAAGTTGAGCAGCCCACGCTGGCCTTCGGCCAGTTCCTGGGCGCCGAAGCCCTCCTTCAGAGCGCGCGCCAGTTCTTCGCGCAGCGCGGTGTCGATCTTGGTCCGGTTCTGTGGCGCGTAGATCGCGGTCACCTGCCAGTCCGAGTTGGGTTCGTGCTGGCTCCACGACAC
>JBDSZM010000484.1:0-4376 GCA_039925165.1 Burkholderiaceae bacterium | reverse complement strand
CCCGTTGTCTTGGCGTGCCGGTTCGGCGCGTGCGATCGTACGTCGCGGGTCGGCAACGGGTGCGCCGGAGCGCGGGGCACTCGAAACCGCTTGCGCTGTGGCGTCGGTCCGACAGCATCGTCGCGTGGCTTCCGCCGGCCACGGACGCCTGGACCGGAGGGGCCATCAGCGGCTCAGGCAGGCAGCGCCGACGACTTCAGGTACCTCGGCGCGCGCCGCGCCCGCGTCGCCTGCTCGTACCCGTACCCCAGGCCGAGCAGCACGCCTTCGCTCCAGGCCGGGCCGACGAACGAGAGCCCGACCGGCAGGCCGTGGACGAAGCCGGCCGGCACCGTCAAATGCGGATAGCCGGCCACCGCCGCGGGCGTCGAGAAGCTGCCGCCGTAGTGGTCGCCGTTGACGTAGTCGCTGAGCCACGCCGGCCCGCCGGTGGGCGCGATCAGCGCATCGACCCGGTGCTTCGCGAAGAGGGCATCCAGGCCCTCGACGCGGGCGTAGCGGGCGCAGGTGTCGAGGGCGGTCCGGTAGGCCGGCGTATCGAGCCCGGCGGTCGCCTGCGCCTTCTCGAAGAGTTCCTGGCCGAACCACGGCATGGCGCTCGCGCGGTGGGCCTGGTTCCAGGCGATCAGGTCGGCCAGGTTGGCGATCGGCGCGCCGGGCGCGAACTCGGCCAGGTAGCGCGCGAGGCCGACCTTGAACTCCGTCAGCAGCACCTCGAGCTCGGCGTCACCGTACTTGTCGACATGCTCCAGCTCGACCGGATCGACCAGCACCGCGCCGGCGGCGCGCAGCGCCTGCAGGGCCGTCTCCATCACCGCGAGCACGCCGTCGTGGCTGCCAAACTGGTTGCGGACCACGCCCAGGCGCGCGCCGCGCAGGCGCTGCGGGTCGAGGAAGCGCGTGTAGTCGGTCGGCTGCGCGCGCGCGGTCGCCGGGTCGCGCGGGTCGGGCCCGGCCAGTGCCGAGAGCAGGCGCGCGGCGTCGGCCACGCTGCGCGCCATCGGGCCGGCGGTGTCCTGGGTGTGCGAGATCGGCACGATGCCGTCGCGGCTGACCAGGCCGACCGTCGGCTTGAGCCCGACGATGCCGTTGATCGATGCCGGCGAGACGATCGACCCGTCGGTCTCGGTGCCGACCGCGGCGGCGCACAGGCCGGCCGCGACCGCCACCGCCGAGCCCGAGCTCGATCCGCTCGGGTTGCGGTCCAGCGAGTACGGGTTGCGGGTCTGCCCGCCGCGGCTGCTCCAGCCGCTGGTCGAGCGGGTCGAGCGGATGTTGGCCCACTCCGACAGGTTGGTCTTGCCGAGGATGACCGCGCCGGCCTCGCGCAGGCGCGTCACGAGGTGCGCGTCGCGCGGCGGCTTGATGCCCATCAGCACGCGCGAGCCGGCGGTCGTCTGCAGTCCGTCGGCGGTCGCGATGTTGTCCTTCAGCAAGACCGGCAGGCCGTGCAGGGGTCCGCGTTCCCGGCCTTCGCGGCGCTCGCGGTCGAGCCGCGCAGCAATCGCGCCGGCCTGCGGATCGAGCTCGATCACCGCGTTGAGCCGCGGTCCCGCGCGGTCGATCGCGGCGATGCGTTGCAGGCAGCCGGCCACCAGCGACGCTGCGCTGTGGCGCCCCGAGTCCAGCGCCGCCTGCAGCGCGGCGATGTCGGCCGCCATCGGGTCGGCGGTGGCGCCATCGGCGCGTGCCGCATCCGCCGTCGCGCTGGCGAGGACGCCGAACGGCGCGAGGGCATGGACGAGGTCGCGGCGGCGCATGAGTGCTGCACTGTAGCGGCGACCCCCGGCGCTGGCGCCGTCGCTGCCCGCGCGTATCCGAGCGGCGCGCTCGCTGCGCGGCCTGTGGCAGGATCGAGTCTTTCCCTCACTGAAGGACCGCTCGATGATCTCCAGCAATCGCCGCACATTCATGTTCCAGGTCGCCGCCGCCGGCAGCTCCGTGGTCGCCGCCTCCCGCGTCGCAGCCCAGACCAAGCTGGAAGAGAACGACCCTCAGGCCGTGGCGCTCGGCTACAAGCACGACACGACCAAGGTCGACAAGGCCAAGTACCCCAAGCACGACGCGACCCAGAAGTGCGCCAACTGCCAGTTGTTCCAGGGCAAGGCCGCCGATGCCTGGGGCCCCTGCGCCTTGTTCGGTGCCAAGCAGGTCGCCGGCGCCGGCTGGTGCAGCGCCTGGGTGAAGAAGCCGGCGTAAGCGCCGTGCCGATCGGGGCGGCTTGACCGGTCGCAGCGCCGCGCCGACGGTCGACGACCCGGCGGGGCCGACCCTGCGTCTGGCAGCCGGCACCGGTTATGCGCTGGCGGCCGGCCTGTTGTGGGGCCTGGTATTCGTCGCGCCCGTGCTGTTGCCGGGCTACCCGCCGGCGCTGCAGTCGTTCGGGCGCTACCTCGCCTTCGGCCTGATCGCGCTTCCGCTGGCCTGGCTGTCGCGGACCCGGCTGACGCTGCTGACGCGGGCCGACTGGATCGAGGCGCTCAAGCTCGCCGCGATCGGCAACCTCGTCTACTACCTCTTTCTCGCCGCTGCGATCCAGCGCGCCGGCGCACCGCTGCCGACCATGATCATCGGCACCCTGCCGGTGGTGATCGCAGTGGTCGCCAATCTGCGCGATGCGCGCCGCGACGGCCGGCTGCCGTGGCGTGCGCTGCTGCCGTCGCTGCTCCTCATCGGACTCGGCATCGCGCTGGTCCGACACGCCGAGACCGGCGCCGCGGGCCCGGACGGCGTTGCCTCGGCCCAGCTCGCCGGCACGCTGCTGGCGATCGGCGCGGTGGCGTGCTGGACCTGGTATCCGCTGCGCAACGCCGACTGGCTGCGCGCCCACCCCGACCGCTCGCCGACCACCTGGGCCACCGCGCAAGGCATCGCGACCCTGCCGCTGGCGCTGGCCGGCTTCCTCGGCTATTGGTGGCTGGAAGCCGGCGCGGCGGCATCGGCGTCCGGCTCGATGCTGGTCGATGTCGGCGGCTGGCGGTTGCCCCTGGGGCCGCAGCCGGCGCGCTACGTCGGCCTGATGCTGGCGATGGGGCTGCTCGCCTCCTGGCTCGGCACGCTGTGCTGGAACCAGGCCAGCCAGCGCCTGCCGACCGCGCTGGTCGGCCAGCTGATCGTATTCGAGACGCTGGCCGCGCTGGCCTACGCCTTTCTGCTGCGCGGCGCCTGGCCGGGCCTCGCGGCGGCCACGGGCATCGCGCTGCTGGTGGCGGGCGTGCTGCGTGCGGTGCGGGTGCGGCCGGTGGCGGTCGACGTCGTGCAGGCGCATCCGAACTGAGGGTCGCGCCGGCGCCGCACCGGTCGCGGCAGGGCGGTCTGGAACGATCGCACGGCATTAAGTCGCAGGTCGCGCCGGCCTCACAGGCAGAAACACCCTGCGCCGATTCGGCGCCGCTACCTTGCGGCCATGAACCCGACCCCCGGACCCGTCTCCTGGTGCACCCGCACGGCCGCACTGGCGATCGGCTGGGCGCTGGTCGGTTGCGGAAGTGTGCCGCGCGTCGCGCCGGGGCCGGTCGCGGAGGCGATCGCGCCGGCCGTCGTGCGGCCACTCGAGACCGTGACGGCAGCGGCGCTGCCGGGCCTGCCCGCCTCTGCCGCGAACCCATCGCCCGACGCGCTCGCCGCGATGGCCCCTGCCGAGCCCGCGAGCGCCGCGTCGGCCGAGGTGGCGCCGGCGCCGGCGCCGCAGGTCGGCATCGCGTCGTGGTACGGGCGTCCGTTCCACGGCCGCCGCACCGCCAATGGCGAGCGCTACAACATGCACGCGATGACGGCGGCGCACCCGACGCTGCCGATGGCGAGCTGGGTGCTGGTGCGCCATCTCGCCAGCCGGCGCGAGGTGCTGCTGCGGGTCAACGACCGCGGCCCGTTCAAGTGGGGCCGCATCATCGACCTGAGCCGGGCCGCCGCGCAGGCGCTCGGCATCCTGGGTGTGGCCACGGTCGAGGTGCACCGGGTCGCGGGCGACGATCCGCGCGTCGCGGCCGCGAAAGCGGTGCGGACGGCGCGCGAGTCGCGTGCCGTGGCGCCGCGTGCCGCACCGCGCAGCGTCGCGACCCGGCCGCACCACGCGCCCGACGAGGCGTCGCGACGCGGCGTCAGCGCCAGTGCGGCGCGTCGCTCAGCTCGTTCGGGTTGAGCGCGCCCGGCGCGAGCGGGTAGTGGCGACGCAGCAGCGCATCGACCGCATCGACCGCCTGGTCCAGGCCCTCGGCGTAGCGGCCGGCCCGGAAGGCATCGCGCATGCTCGCCGCGATCGCGGCCCATTGCGCATCGTCGACGTGTCGCGAGACGCCGCGGTCGGCCACGATCTCGATCGCGTGCTCGGCCAGCAGCAGGTAGATCAACACGCCGTTGTTGGCGTCGGTGTCCCA
>JBDSZM010000483.1:0-3301 GCA_039925165.1 Burkholderiaceae bacterium | reverse complement strand
GCCGAGCACCCACGACTCCTCGGCGGCGAGCTGCTTGGTCGACTGCTCGACCGCCTTCTGGAACGCCTTGATGTAGCCCTCGCGGGTGTACAGGCCCGGGATGCCCTTGGTCAGCGGTTCGCCGCTCGCGCGCTCGAACACCTGCAATGCGGGCGGGCCGGCGGCCCCGGCGACCGTGAACGGAGGGATGTCGGCGCCGAGCTGCTGGCGCTTGAGGCGGCTGAAGACGCGGTACTCGAGCGGAAACGCGATCAGCATGTCGCGCACGCCGGCGACGAGGCTCTTGTCCATCGCCACCGCGGGCTGCGGCGCGCCGCGCTCGAGAAGCGCGTCGAGGTGGGTCGCGAGCGCCGCGCGCTGCTCGGCGCTCAGGCTGCGCTCGAGCGTCGCGTCCCAGTCGACCGTGACCCAGGCCTTGAACGACTCGGGGTCGAACTTGTCCGGCGTGTACAGCATGAGGTAGGCCTTGAGGCCCTCGTACGCCAGCTCGAGATTGTCGCGGTTGGCGGTGCGCAGGCGCTCCTCCAGGCGTCGCTGCACCCTGGGCATCAGGCTGTGCTCGAGCAGGTGCTGATAGCCCTGGCGGGCGCCCGCGTCGAGCTTGTCGCCCTGGTACAGACCGAAGGTCATCGATGTCGGCGGGTCGTTGATAGGGAAGCCCGCCGGCTGGGCCGCGGCGCGCACCGCCGCCAGCACCCCGGGCAACGGCGTCACGTCGCCGGTATTGGCCGGTGGCAGGCTGTCGACCGCCTTGCGCAGTTCGGGCAGCTTGGCCTCGATTTCCGACACATACCCCTGGTTGCGGCCGTAGCTCAGCACCCAGCCTGCCACCAGCGCCACGCCGACCAGGCCGATCAGCGCAAAGCCGGCGAGCCGCAGCCGGACCCGCTTGCGCTCCATGCCTTGGTTCGCGCCGACCAGGCCCTGCTCGGTGAACACCACCTCGCGCAGCAGCCGGTTCAGGAAGAAGCTCTTGCCGCGCGCCGGCGCGATGCCGGCCAGTTTCCGCTCGATGCCGAAGGTGCGCGCCAGGGTGCCCAGCACGCGGTCGATCGGCGTGCCTTCCTGGGTCCCGCTGGTGAAGTACACGCCACGCAGCAGCGGGCGCTCCTCGAGGTTGCCACCGGCGCTGAAGACCGATTCGAGGAAGCCGCCGAGCAGGCCCTTGAGCCCCGCGAACTGCTGCGGAAAGTTGAAGATGGCGGCGCGCTTCAGGACCTCGTGCTCGGCATCCATACGCTCGACCACGCGCTCGCGCAGCCGCTTCTCGAGCGCCGAGAACTCTGAGCCGAAGTTGACCAGCGGGTCGTCGGTCGCCCCCGCGGCGTAAGGGAAGCTGAAGCCCCAGACCTGGTCGCGCTGCTCCTTGCCGAGGTCGCCGAAGCTTTCGTTGAAGCCGGCGATCAGGTCGGCCTTGGTGACGAGCACGTAGACCGGTGCGCGCACGCCGAGCTTGTCGGTCAGCTCCTGCATGCGCGCGCGCAGCCGCGACGCGTGCTCTTTGCGGTCGGCCGGCGTCTGCTGCAGCAGGTCCTGGATATTGACGGTCAGCAACACGCCGTTGATGGGCCGGCGCGGCCGTGCCTTGCGCAGCAGCGCGAGAAAGCCGTCCCACGCCGCGGCGTCGGCGCCCGCATCGGACTGCTGGGTCGTGTAGCGGCCGGCGGTATCGATGAGCACCGCCTCGTCGGTGAACCACCAGTCGCAGTTGCGGGTGCCGCCCACGCCGCGCACGCTGCCGGCCCCGCCCATCTTCTCGGCCAGTGGGAAGGTCAGGCCGGCGTTGAGCAGCGCGGTCGTCTTGCCCGACCCGGGCGCGCCGACGAAGATGTACCAGGGCAGTTCGTACAGCAACTGGCCGCGACCGAAGAACGACTTGCCCTTGGCCGACGGCGCGGCCTTGAGCACGTCGATCGCCTGCTTGAAGCGCTCGTCGAGCGTCGCGACCTCGCGGTCGGCCGCGCTCGGGCCCTGCGTCATGCCGTCGACCAGCGCGGCGTTGTCACGCTTGCGGCGCAGCGCGCCGATCAGCACGCTCAGCAGCACGATCGCGAACAGCACGACGATGACGGTCACGCGCGCCCACACCGCATCGAGTGGGCGCGATTCGCCGATGCCGATCAGCGGGCCGATCCACCACACCACTGCCGACAGCGCGGCCACGCCGACCAGCGCCAGCACGAGCGGGCTCAGCAGCCACTTGGCGAACTTGCCCATCACGCGCCCCCCTGGACGAACAAGGTCACTTCGACGCGCCGGTTGCGCGCGCGTCCGGCCGCAGTCGCGTTGTCGTCGACCGGCTCGGCATCGGCGCGCCCCTCGGAGCGCAGCCGCTCGGGCTTGAGCACGCCCGCGAGCGTGCTCTTGACCGCGAGCGCCCGGTCCTGCGAGAGGTGCCAGTTCGACGGATAGCGCACCGAGCGGATCGGCTGGTTGTCGGAGTGCCCGGTGATGAGCACGTTGCCCGGCAGCGCCCTGAGCGCCGCGCCGATGCGCCCGAGCAGCGGCTGCACGCGGTCGGCGATGACCGCGCTGCCGGGCTCGAAGAAGCCGTCGCCCTTGATGATCACGACCGAGCGGTCGGCCAGGTCGCGCACCTGCACCAGGCCGGCGTCGATGTCGGGCTTGAGCAGCGTGGCCAGCCGTGGCGCCGGCGCCGGTGCGGGTACGACCGGCGCCGGCGCGGCGGCGACCGGCGCGGCCTTGACGTCGAGGCCCTGCAGGGTCGAGAACACCGGGTCGCTCGCGCTGTTGATCGCGAAGCGCAGCCCGACGTAGACCCCCGCCAGCAGCAGCGCGGCGACCGACGCCAACACCCATATCGGCAGCCCGTGGCCGAGCTTGGCAACCTGCGCCGGCACACCCTGCCAGCGTGGCGACAGCGCCTTGTCGGGTTCGGGCCGGCCCTGCTTGAGCATCTGCGACAGCCGAACGCGGATGCCGTCGAGTTGGGTCTTGCCGTCGTTGAGGACGCGGTAGCGGCCCTCGAAGCCGAACGCCAGCACCACGTACATCAGCTCCAGCAGGTTGCGGTTGGCGGGGATGTTCTCGGCCAGCTTGGACATCAGCTGGAACACCTTCTCGCCGCCCCAGGCCTCGTTGTGGAACAGCACCAGCAGGCTCTGGTTGGCCCACACGCCCGAGCCGCCCCAGGGCGTGCTGGCGGCTGACTCGTCGAGCAGCGTGCACAGGATGTAGCGCCCGGCCACGACCTGCTCGTTCGGCAACCCGTCGGCCCGCGCCTGCGCCTCGAACTTGCGGATGCCGTCGGCCAACGCGTCCTTTAGCCCGGCCGGGTTCG
>JBDSZM010000482.1:0-4129 GCA_039925165.1 Burkholderiaceae bacterium | reverse complement strand
TCTCGAAGGCCTCGGTGAAGCCCTTGACCGATTCGGTCCCGGCCGCGTAGTTCCAGGTGATCGTGATCGCCTTCTTGTGCCCTTTCTCGGCCGCGACCTTGCCCATCGCATAGGCCGGCTGCCAGTTGGAAAACGAGCTGCGCACGATGTTGCTCGCGCACATCGGCCCGGTGATGGCGTCGGCGCCAGCGTTGGGGATGATGAGCAGCGTGTTGTTGTCCTTCGCCGCCTTGGCCATGCCGAGCGCGACGCCCGAGTGCACCGTGCCGACCAGCACGTCGACCTGATCGCGCTTGATGAGCTTGTTGACGTTGTCGGCCGCCTTCGACGGCTCGGATTCGTCGTCGACCTTGAAGTACTGGATCTCGCGCCCCGACAGCTTGCCGCCGTGTTCCTGCACGTACAGCTTGAAGCCGTTCTCGATCATGTTGCCGAGACTCGCGTAGGTGCCGCTGTACGGCAGCATGAAGCCGACCTTGATCGGCGCGCTCGACTGGGCATGGACGATCGGCGTGAACGCGAGTGCGGCGGCTGCGGCCAGGGTGCTGAGGGTGGGGATCGGGCGCATCGGGTTCTCCTGTGACACGGTTCGGTGAGGTGTCCGCGATCGTAGTCGGCGCGAGGCCGGCTCCCATCGGTGTTTCCACAGGCGCGTCAGCGCGATGCGCGATGATCCGCGGACTGCATCTGCAAGGAGCTCGCATGAAGATTCTGTTGCCCGTGGACGGCTCGCCGGCCTCGCTCGAAGCCGTCCGGCTGGTGCTGCGCTGGGTCGACGAGGGCTTGCGCGCCAGCGTGGTCGTCGCCAACGTCCAGGAGCCGGCCACGCTCTACGAACTGGTGCGGCTGCACGATGCGCAGGCGATCGAACGCATCACCGCCAGTGCCGGTGCCCACGCGCTCGAGGTCGCGCAGGCGCTGCTCGAGCGGGCCGATGTCGAGTACGAGGCGCAGGTCGCGACCGGCCAGGCGGCGCACCTGCTGGTGGACCTGGCCGAACGGCATGGCTGCGACGCGATCTGCATGGGCGCGCGCGGGCTCGGTACCACCGGCGCGGAAGCGATCGGTTCGGTGGCGCGCGAGGTGCTGCAGTCGGCCCGGGTGCCGGTCACCATCGTCCCGTGGTCGAGTCCGGAGGCGTCAGGGTTGGAGGACGCTGAAGACGACCTCACTTCGGATGAGGATGCGACGCCGGCGCGGTAATGGCTTGAAATTCGACCAGAGCATGGGCTCGACCGGCCGGTTTGCAAGCCGTCCGACAGGGCTTGCCGGGTTTGTCCTACGTCGACGGGGCGCTGCCGCGCAGTGACCGGCAGTCTCGCCGTGGCTATCCTGACGACAGGTTGCAGCCAGTTACGGCCGCGACCAGCGAGGGTGAACAGCAGCGGTTCCTCCAATCCTCCGGAGCCTTTGCCGACCGCCTGCTCTCATAGAAACTTAAAAGGGGAAATCATGAACTTCATTATTTGGTTAGTGGTCGGTGGGGTCATCGGTTGGATCGCCAGCATGATGATGAAAACGGACGGTCAGCAAGGGATGATCTTGAATGTGGTGGTCGGCATCATCGGTGCCGTTTTGGGTGGCTGGTTCCTCTCGCCCCTCTTCGGCACCGGCACCATCAACGCCAACGACTTCAGTCTGCCGTCACTGCTGGTCTCGCTGGGTGGCGCCGTCATCCTGCTGGCCATCGTGAACCTGTTCCGCCGCGGCAGCGTGCGCTAAACCGGCTTCGCACCGACAGCGATGGGCCACCCTGACGGGCTGGCCCATTTTTCCATGCAGACTCGACACAGCACCGGTCGGAGGCAGCGATGAAGTGGGAAGGCAACGAACAAAGCGAGAACGTCGAGGACCGGCGCTCCGGCGGGGGTGGGTTCGGACTCGGCGGACGCAGCATCGGCATCGGCAGCCTCGCCGTCGCCCTGATCGGCGGCTGGGTGTTCGGCGTCAACCCGTTGACCATCCTCGACATGATGAGCGGCGGGGGCGGCACCACTGTCTCGCAGGGCCCGGCGCAGGCGCCGCCTGCCAATGACCGGCAGGCAGCGTTCGTCTCGACCGTGCTGGCCGATACCGAGTCGGTCTGGACCCGGGTGATGCAGCAGGGCGGAGCGACCTATCGCAAGCCCAAGCTGGTGCTGTTCCGCGGGGCGACGTCAACCGCCTGCGGCCAGGGCCAGTCGGCGATGGGGCCGTTTTATTGCCCGGCCGACGAGAAGGTCTACCTCGATCTCAACTTCTTCGACACCCTGACGCAGCGGCTCGGCGCGCCGGGTGACTTCGCGCAGGCCTATGTCATCGCGCACGAGGTCGGGCACCATGTACAGAACATCCTCGGCCTGACCGAGCAGGCCGAGACGGCACGGCGCAGCGGTTCGACCGCTCAGGCCAACGCGGTCTCGGTGCGCATCGAACTGCAGGCCGACTGCTTCGCCGGCGTGTGGGCGCGCAATTCGCAGCAGTCCAAGAACTGGCTCGAGGCCGGCGACATCGAGGAGGCCATGAACGCCGCCTCGCAGATCGGCGACGACACCCTGCAGAAGAAGTCGCGCGGCACGGTCATGCCCGAAAGCTTCACCCACGGCACCAGCGCGCAACGGGTGGCGTCGTTCAAGCACGGCTACGACGGGGGCACGCTGCAGCAGTGCGACCTGTCCCGGTCGCGCCAGGTGCAGATGCAGCCGAGCTACTGGACCCGGCTGCCGGCGATCCCTTCGAGCGGCAAGCCGACGTAGTTTTCGGCCAGCGCGGTCGATGCCGCGTGCGAGCCGAGCAGGTAGCCGATCTCGGCCTCCTGCACCTTCTGGCCGAACGCGCCGCCGTCCGGGAACCTGTGCATCAGCGACGTGAACCACCACGAGAAGCGCACCGCGTTCCAGACCCGCCGCAGGCAGCGCTCCGAGTAGCGGTCGATGCCGTCGGTCTCGTCCTGCACGCAGGCGTCGACCAGCGCCGCGGCCAGGGTGCGCACGTCGGACGCAGCCAGGTTGAGTCCCTTGGCGCCGGTCGGCGGCACGATGTGCGCGGCGTCGCCGGCGAGGAAGAGCCGGCCGTAGCGCATCGGTTCGGCGACGAAGCTGCGCAGCGGGGCGATGCTCTTTTCGATCGACGCGCCGGTCACGAGCGTCTCGGCCGCGAGCGGATCGAGACGGCGCCGCAGTTCGTCCCAGAACGCGGCGTCGGACCAGCGCTCCACGCGATCGTCGAGCGCGCACTGGAGGTAGTAGCGGCTGCGTGACGCCGAACGCATGCTGCACAGCGCGAAGCCGCGCTCGTGGTTCGAATAAATCAGTTCGCGCGAGACCGGCGGCGTCTCGGACAGAACGCCGAGCCAGCCGAACGGGTAGATGCGTTCGTAGATCTGCAGCCGGTCGGCCGGGATGCTGGCGCGGCTGATGCCGTGGTAGCCGTCGCAACCGGCGATGAAGTCGCAGCGCACCTCGTGACGCACCCCGTTCGCGACATGGCTGACGCTCGGCGCAGCGCCGTCGAGACCGTGCAGTGCCACGTCGCTGGCCTCGTACACGGTGGCCGCGCCGCAGGCGACGCGTGCGTCCATCAGGTCGCGCGTCACTTCGGTCTGCCCGTACACCGTGACCCGCTTGCCGCCGGTCAGCGCCTGCAGGTCGATGCGTTGGCGCGTGTTGCGATAGCACAGCTCGATCCCGCCGTGCGGCAGCCCCTGCGCGTGCAGCCGCGCGCCGATGCCGAGCGCATCCATCATGTCCACCGTGCCCTGCTCGAGCACGCCGGCACGGATGCGCCCGAGCACGTACGCGGCGCTGCGCTGCTCGATGACGATGGCGTCCACGCCGGCCTGGTGCAGGCTCTGGCCGAGCAGCAGCCCGGCCGGACCCGCGCCGATGATCGCGACCTGGACGCGGGTGCGTGTCATGGGCGTAGCCTGCCGGCGCGCGTGATGCAGGGCACGGCGCGGCGCCAGGGCGCGTTCAGGGCGGCGATGGACAAGGGCTGGGGCATGCGGGCGGTGCGGTGAGTGGGGGCGACGTCGTCCGCAGCGGCGGTGCCCGACGCCATGCACGACGGGTGGCTCATTCTGGACCGGGTGGCCGGCCGCGCGCAGCGACTTCGGCGTCCCAGCGCGCCAGCAGCTCGGCCTCGCGCGGCC
>JBDSZM010000481.1:0-5882 GCA_039925165.1 Burkholderiaceae bacterium | reverse complement strand
TCGACGTCCATGATGCCCTTCAGGATCAGCTTGCCGCCCCAGCGCTTCTTGATCCAGGCGACGTCGTTCCAGTCGAGCCGGGGGTCGAACTGCTCCTTGGTCCAGGTGCCGAGCGAGCTCATGTCGCTCACGCCTTTCGCGTGGCCGATCAGGTTGCCGAAGCCGTGCCGCCGGGTGCGCGCCATGCCGAGGCACCAGCGCGGCTTGCCCATCAGGTTGAGGATGTTGGCCAGGGTCGGCTTGGGCGGTGCGGTCAGGCCGTTCTTCAGATCCTTGTGGCGCTGGCCGAGCACCTGCAGGTCCAGCGTGAGCATCAGCGCCGAGACCTTGGCGGCCTTGGCGCGGTCCATCAGCTTGTCCATGAAGTCGCGGTCGCGCATCCAGTAGAGCTGAAACCAGAACGGCGCGCGGGTGGCGGCGGCGATGTCCTCGATCGAGCAGATGCTCATGGTCGACAGCGTGAACGGGATGCCGAAACGCTGCGCCGCGCGCGCCGCCAGCATCTCGCCGTCGGCGTGCTGCATGCCGGTCAGGCCGGTCGGCGCGATCCCGACCGGCATCGCCACCGGCTCGCCGATCATCGTCGTCGCGGTGGTCCGGTTGTCCATGTTGACCGCGACCCGCTGGCGCAGCAGCAGGCCCTGGAAATCGGCCTGGTTGGCGCGGTAGGTCGATTCGGTCCACGAGCCCGAGTCGGCGTAGTCGTAGAACATGCGCGGTACCCGCCGCTGGGCGAGCCGGCGCAGGTCTTCGATGTCGGTGATCACGGGCATGGCGGGTCTCCGGCGGGCGGCCTAGGGGGTAAGGGTCGGGGCGGCGCGATCGGTGCGCGGCTGCGGACGGGCCAGCGCCGCGACCAGGTCGGACTGGGTGATGATGCCGGCCAGCGTATCGTCCTCGGCGAGCACCGGGATGTGATGGTGCCCGCTGCTGCCGAACAGGGGCACCAGATCGGCCAGATGGCGGTCGACGCGGGTCACGCGCACGCTGCGGGTCATGATTTCGCCGACCCGCTCGGGCTTGCGCGCGGCGTCGCGCCGGGTCCAGTCGCGCAGCTTGCGCAGCCGCGCCTCGAAGCCGTCGCCGCCCTGGATCTCGGCGGTGCGCATGAAGTCGGCCGGCGTCACGATGCCGATGATGTGGCGCGAGTGATCGACCACCGGCAGCGCCTTGATGCGGTGCTTGCGAAACAGCTCCCAGGCTTCGTGCAGCGGCGTCTCGCGGCGCACCACGACCGGGTCGCGCGACATGATGTCGGCGCAACGCAGGTCGGCCAGCTTGCGCTGATAGGTCTGCAGCCGGGTGTCCTCGAGCAGGGCCTTGAGGTCGTCGTGGCCGATGTCGAGCACCTGGTTCCAGCGCGCGACGACGGCATCGATGTCGGCGTCGAGCGGGTCTTCGCCGGCCGCCTTGGGCGCCGGCGCGGCGGCGCGCTGGCGGTGCGGATAGTCGCGTCCGGTCGCCCGGTTGTAGGCGATGCCGGCGGCCACCAGCAGCAGCGAATTGACGGCGACCGGAAACAGCGCGAACGACGGATCGCTCACCCCCGCCAGCACCGTCAGCAGCGCCGACGCGCCGCCGGGCGGATGCAGGCAGCGCAGCGCCAGCATGAGCGCGATCGCCGCGCCCACGCCGACCGCGGCAGCCACCGCAGGCGGCTCGATCCAGCGCACGCAGGCAATGCCCACCAGCGCCGACAGTCCGTTGCCGCCCAGCACCGCCCACGGTTGCGCGAGCGGGCTGGACGGCACGCCGAAGACGAGCACCGCGCTGGCACCCAGCGGTGCGACCAGCCACGGCCAGGCCGGGTTGCCGGCCGGCGCGAGCCACTGGCACAGCAGGGCCGTGACGAGCACGCCGAGGCCGGCGCCGACCGCGATCCGCAGCCGCTCGCGCGCATCGATGGCCTGTGCGGCGGGGACGAAAGAGCCGAGCCAGCGCCGCAGCCCGCCGCCATCGGTGGCGACCGGGACCGTCGCGGCGCGCTCGCTCGATGCCATCAGGCGGATCCGCCGGCGGCGCGTTCGAACAGCCGCTTGGCTTCGCGCGGCGGCGCCCGCAGGTACTGGCGCGGGATCGCCATCGGCACGCCCAGCCGCTGCGCGGCGTGCCAGGGCCAGCGCGGGTCGAACAGTATCGCGCGGGCCAACGCCACCGCATCGGCGTCGCCGGCCTCGACGATGGCGTCGGCGTGCTCGGGCTCGGTGATCAGGCCGACTGCGATCGTCGGCAGGCCGACCTCGGCCTTGATGCGGCGCGCGAACCCGACCTGGTAGCCCGGCGCCAGCGCGATCTGCTGGGCCGGCGAAATGCCGCCGCTCGAGACGTGGACCGCGGCGCAGCCGCGCGCCTCGAGGGCGCGCACGAAGGCGAGCGTCGCATCGAGATCCCAGCCGCCGTCGACCCAGTCGGTGGCGGACACGCGCACCCACACCGGAAAGCCGGCCGGGCAGGCCTCGCGCACCGCATCGAAGACCTCGAGCGGAAAACGCATCCGGTGTTCCAGGCTGCCGCCGTAGGCGTCGCTGCGGCGGTTGGCGATCGGCGACAGGAACTGGTGCAGCAGATAGCCGTGCGCGGCGTGGATCTCCAGGCCCTGCAATCCGAGCCGCACGGCGCGCCGTGCGGTGGCGGCGAAGTCGGCGCGGATCTTCGCGAGTGCTTGGTGGTCGAGCACGAGCGGGGCGGTCTCGCCCGCCGCGTGCGGCACCGCCGACGGTGCCAGCGTCTGCCAGCCGCCAGGCGCGTGCGGGGAGACCTGCGCCCCACCGTCCCACGGCGCCCGGCACGAGGCCTTGCGGCCGGCATGGCCGATCTGCATCGCCAGCGGCAGGGTCGAGTGGCGGCGCAGCGTCGCCAGCAGGCTCGAAAGCGCCGCTTCGTTGGCGTCGCTGTACAGGCCGAGGTCGCCGGCCGAGATCCGGCCTTCGGCCGACACCGCGGTCGCCTCCAGGATCAGCAGTCCGGCGCCCGACAGCGCCAGCGGGCCGAGGTGGATGGTGTGCCAGTCGCCGGGGCTGCCATCGGTGGCCGAGTACTGGCACATCGGCGCGATGACGATGCGGTTGGGCATCTCGAGCGGACCGAGCCGCCAGGGATCGAAGAGGTGGGGCATGGGAAGGGCGCGTGCGACGCGGCGCGCGTCAGGCCGAGGCGACGAGCATCGCGCGGTAGTCGTCGCGGGTCGCGCGCCGGGGGTTGGTCAGGTGGCAATGATCGGCCATGGCGCCGTCGATGATGCGGTCGTGCAGCTCGGGCCCGACGCCGAGCGCGGCCAGCCCGCTCGCCAGGCCGAGCCGTGCATTCATGTCGCGGATCGCCTGCGCCAGCGCCTCTCCCTCGGGGTCGCAGCCGCCGATCCCCATCGCATCGGCCAGGCGCTGCAGGCGCTGCTCGCGCTGAACCGACTCGGCCGCGGCGTTGAAGCGGATCACGGCCGGCAGGAACATCGCGTTCAAGGTGCCGTGGTGCAGCCGGGGATCGACCCCGCCGAGGCTGTGCGACAGGCTGTGCACGCAGCCGAGGCCCTTCTGGAACGCGAGCGCGCCCTGCATGCTGGCACTCATCATGTTCCAGCGCGCATCGCGGTCCTGGCCGTCGCGCGTCGCCCGCTCGACGTGCTGCCAGCCGCGCGCCAGGCCGTCGAGCGCGATGCCGTCGGCCGGCGGGTTGACGGCCGCGGCGAGGTAGGTCTCGATGCAGTGCGCGATCGCGTCCATGCCGGTCGCCGCGGTCAACCAGGCCGGCAGGCCGAGCGTGAGAGCCGGGTCGAGCAGGGCGGTCTTCGGCACCAGGTGCCAACTGTGGAAACCGAGCTTGCGGCCATCGTCGACGATGACGATGGCGCCGCGCGCGACCTCGCTGCCGGTGCCGGCGGTGGTGGGCACGGCGATCAGCGGAAGCACGCGCTCGCCGATGCGTGCGCTGCCGCCTTCGATCGTCGCGTAGCCGGCGAGCGGGCCCTCGTGGGTCGCAGCGATCGCGACGCCCTTGGCCAGATCGATGCTCGAGCCGCCACCGACCGCCACCAGCCCGTCGCAGCCCTCGCTGCGCAGGACCTCGACCGCGGCGCGCACGCCGGCCTCGGTCGGGTTCGAGGGCGTACCGTCGAAGACCGCATGCGCCAGGCCTTCGAGCCCGGCCAGGGCGAGCTCGAGCACCCCGGCGGCGCGCACCCCGCGATCCGTCACGACCAGCGGCTTGCGGATGCCGACCCGCTCGCACTCGGCGCGCAGCCGGCTCGCGACGCCGAAGTCGAGGTGGATCTGCGTGAGGTACTGGATGAAGGCCATGGAGGGGAGATCCGGTGCTGGGCGGCGCGTCGACCGTGGGAGCCACGCTGGCTGGTCCCTCCGGCGGGAATCGAACCCACATCTAGCGCTTAGGAGGCGCTCGTTCTATCCATTGAACTACGGCGGGGCTCGGGGCTGGCGGGCCGCAGTTTAGCCGCCCGCGCCGGGCATCCCGCGCAACGCCCCGGGGCGTGACGCGGTCGACGCCGGCGCAGCGAGCGCCGGCCGGGTGGCGCTACAGACCGGCGTCGAAGTGCCGATCCACAGGGCATGGACAACCCGTCGTCGACCGAGATCAAGCAACTGTTTATCCAGCATCTGGCCGAACGGATGGAGCAGATGGAGTGCAAGGCGGTGGCGATGCAGCCGGTCGCCTATCGCCTCTATGCGCGCCGGCTGCGCGAAGCGCTGGCCGGCTATCCGAGCGGCCGTGGCAGCGCGCTCGGTCAACGCTATACGGCGGTGTCGGAGGCGCTGGCCTCACGCCATTTCGACAGCCACGGCTGGCTGCCGGGCGGCGACGCCGTGCACGCGCGGGCGATCGCCGAACTGGCGCTGATCCGCATGCGGCTGCCGCGCCGCTGACCGACCCGACCGGCGTCTAGGCGGCGCGCGGGTGCCGCACCGCCAGCGCGTTGCAGTACGACAGCAGCGCGTCGATGTCCTTCGACTTGTCGAACACCTGGTCGGCTCCGAGCTTGATGCAGCGGCTGTGCATGTCCGGCGTCGCGTAGTTGCTCAGCACCACCATCTTGAGGTTGCGCGCGCGCGTAGCTTTTGAGCAGGCTTGCAAGACGCCGAGACCCGAACCCGTCTTCAGGAAGATGTCCACGATCACCAGATCGCACTGATCTGCCTTGCTCGAGATCCAGGTGACTGCGCCGGCTTCGTTGTCGGCCGTGCCCACCACTTCGACCTGCGCCATCTCCTCGAGCGTATCGATCAGGTTTTCCCGGATCATCGGACTGTCTTCGACGATGTAGGTCCGCAGCGGCAGGCGCTTCGGTCGGGGTGATGCAGGGGCGGAGACTGCCATGCCTGCGAGTGTCGGCGTCGCGGACCGCCGGCGCCATGCGCGGTCATCGCCGATCCGGGTCGGAGAGTTCCTACCCGCGCGCCCGACAGCGCGCCGCTCGCAGCGGAGGATGTCAGCGCTGGCTGCGGCCCTTGCGCTTGTCGACCTCGGCCAGCTGGTGGCGCAGCAGCGCCTGCAGGACCCGCGCGGTGTCCTCGGTCATGCGCAAGGTGGTCGTGGCGGCGCCCGGCGCGGCCGCCACCACGCTCGCGTCGACCTGCATCTCGATCAGGCCGCGCGCGTGCGCCATGGACTTGAATCGCTGCACTTCGATATCGTGGGTCTTCATCATTTGCTCAACAGGCGCATCGCCCCTTCGAGCCCCGGCAGCGTGAGCGGGAACATGCGCTGGTTCATCAACTGCTGGACCACCGCGATGCTTTGCCGGTAGCCCCACACGCCCTGCGGCTCGGGATTGATCCAGGCGAACTTCGGAAAGGCGTTGGTGAGCCGCGCCAGCCACTCGGCGCCGGCTTCCTCGTTGTTGTATTCGACGCTGCCGCCGGGCTGCAGGA
>JBDSZM010000480.1:0-2638 GCA_039925165.1 Burkholderiaceae bacterium | reverse complement strand
CGTCACGGTCGCCAGGCTGGGCTCGAAACCGTCCGGCGTGCGCAGTCCCCACGCGTCCATCTCGGCGCGGCTGTTGGCCAGCACCGGCTGGTTGGCCAGCAGCGCCTGAAGGAAGCGGCCGGCGGGGTTGGCGGTGTAGCTGCGGGCTGCGATCCGTTCGCCGTGCTGCACGCCATACAGCAGCCGCACCTCGGTGCTCGCGTCGGACTCGCGCCAGACGATCGAGAGACTGTCGCCCTTGAACACCGCCCGCAGCTTCTCGCCCACCAGCTCGACGATCGCGGCCAGGTCGAGCGAGCCAGCCATGCCCTGCTGGATGCTGCTGATCACTGCCAGTTCGGCGTTGCGCTGCTCGGTTTCCTGCAGCAGGCGCTGCGCCTGCTCGAACAGCCGCGCGTTCTCGAGCGCCAGGCCCACGCTCGCCGCGATGGTGCTGAGCAACTGCACCTCGCCCGCGCCGTAGGCTTCTTCACGCTCGTAGTTCTCGAGCACGATGGTGCCGAGCAGGCCGTTCTTGCCGAAGATGGGCACGAACACCATCGACAGCGAGGCCCCGGTGCCGGGCAGGTCGCGGATGCCCGCGGCGGCTTTTTCGGCGGGGCTGTTCAGCACCACCGCACGGCGGGTGCGCGCCATCGTCTCGGCCGGGCCGCCGGGGATCTGCGCCACCGGCTCGATGTGCAGCCGCCGCCCGTGCTCGTACTCGTACAAGAAATGGATGGTCCGGGTCTGCGGGTCGATCCAGTGGATGCCGATGTCGTCGGTCGCCAGCACCTCGCGCAACGTGTCGCCGACCCGGTCGACGATGCCCTGAAAGTCCAGCGCCTCGGCCATCCCGCGCTGGATGGCGTCGATGATGTCGAGCGCGCGCAGGTGCGGGTCGGCGGCGGGGAGGGGCGGTGCGGCCACGGAGGGGTGGGTGCGGGTCGAGGGTCGGCGCGGCGTGCGCCAAGGGACTGTAGCCTGCGGCGTGCAGCGCCGGGAGGTCCGCCGGCCGGTCGGTCGGCCGACAGCGTGGCGCCGCGACGGCTTGCACAATCGCCGCGTGCCCTCGTCTCCGTCCTTGCCGGCGCCCGCGTCGTCGCTCGATCCTGGGGCGTGGTTCGCCGCGCAGGGCTGGACGCCGTTCCCGTTCCAGCGCGAGGTCTGGGCCGCGATGCGCGCCGGCCGCAGCGGGCTGCTGCATGCCAGCACCGGCGCGGGCAAGACCTACGCGGTCTGGTTCGGCGCGATGCTGCGCGGCGCTCGTGCCGCTGGCCCGCGCGCTCGCGCCCGTCGCGGCGCGCCGGCCGCGACACAAGCGTCGTTGCCGCGCGTCGCGCCGCCGCTCGGCGTGCTGTGGCTGACGCCGATGCGCGCGCTGGCAGCCGACACGGTGCGCGCGATGACCTTGCCGCTGCCCGACCTCGGGCTCGGCTGGAGCGTCGGCCAGCGCACTGGCGACACGCCGTCGGGCGAGCGCGCCAGGCAGGACCGCCGCTTCCCGACCGCCCTGGTCACCACGCCCGAATCGCTGAGCCTGATGTTGACGCGCGAGAACGCCCCGGCCGAGCTGGCGGGCGTGCACACCGTCATCGTCGACGAGTGGCACGAGCTGATGGGCAACAAGCGCGGCGTGCAGGTGCAGCTCGCGCTGGCGCGGCTGGCGCAATGGAATCCGGCGCTGGTGGTGTGGGGGCTGAGTGCGACCCTCGGCAACCTCGACGAGGCGATGCAGATCCTGCTCGGCGGCCGGGCCGACGGCCGGCTGGTGCGCGGCAAGGTCGACAAGACGCTGGTCATCGACACCCTGCTGCCGGCCAACCCGGGGCGCTTCTCGTGGGGCGGGCATCTGGGCAAGCAGATGCAACAGCCGGTGGTCGACGAGATCGCAAGCTCGGCCTCCACGCTGGTGTTCGTCAACATGCGCTCGCAGGCTGAGATCTGGTACCAGCTGCTGCTGGAGCGCAAGCCCGAGTGGGCCGGGCTGGTCGCGCTGCACCACGGCTCGCTCGACAAGGCGACCCGGACCTGGGTCGAGCTCGGCTTAAAAGAGGGGCGCTTGAAGGCGGTGGTCGCGACCTCGTCGCTCGACCTCGGAGTCGACTTCCTGCCGGTCGAGCGGGTGCTGCAGATCGGTTCGGCCAAGGGCGTGGCGCGGTTGCTCCAGCGCGCCGGCCGCAGCGGCCATGCGCCGGGGCGCGCCAGCCGCATCACGCTGGTGCCGACCAACACGCTCGAATTGATCGAAGCCGCGGCGGCGCGCCACGCCGCGCTGGCGGGCCGGATCGAGAAGCGCGCCACGCCCGAGAAGCCGCTGGACGTGCTGGTGCAGCACCTGGTCACGGTGGCGCTCGGGGGTGGCTTCGAGTCGGCGGCGTTGTATGCCGAGCTGCGCACCGCCCACGCCTATCGCGCGCTGACCGAGGCCGAGTTCCGGTGGGCGCTCGACTTCGTGGTGCACGGCGGGTCGAGCCTGAATGCCTATCCCGAATACCACCGCGTCGCGCTGGTCGACGGCCGCTACCGCGTGCCCGACCGCGGTATCGCGCGGCGCCACCGGATGTCGGTCGGCACCATCGTCAGCGACTCGTCGATGCAGGTCGCATGGCTCACCGGCGGGCGCATCGGCAGCGTCGAAGAGGGCTTCATCGCGCGG
>JBDSZM010000479.1:0-4249 GCA_039925165.1 Burkholderiaceae bacterium | reverse complement strand
GAAATGAAACCCCCACGCTCGCTTCGTTCGCTGCCCCCCGAGGGGGCGCTCAGTACCTTCGGAACGGCCGGGCGGTACTGAGATGGACCTCGCGCAGGCGCCGAGGGTCGACAGCGAACTGCTCGGCGCCGACGAATTGCTCGCGGGCGCGGCGCTGCGCGTCGAGATCGCGGTGCCGGCCCCCTTGCTCGCCGCCGGCGCGCCGGGCAAGGTCCGGCTGCGCCCGCTCACCGTGATCGACCTGCAGCGCATCACCCGCGCCGCGCGCGAGAGCGACCAGCTGGTCGCCGCGCTGATGGTCAGGAGCGCGGTCGAGGCGCCGCCGCTCTCGATCGCGCAGGTGCAGGCCATGTCGATCGGGCTGCTCGAATTCCTGCTCGCGCAAGTCAACCGCACCAGCGGCCTCGCGATGCCGCCGGCCGCGCTTGAACAGGCCGCCGATGCGCCGATCGCGCGCGCCGCGCTGGTGCTCGCGCAGCAGCTCGGCTGGACCCCCGAACAGATCGGCCAGCTCACGCTCGGGCAGATCCTCCTGCACCTGCAGATGCTGCAAAGCGGGGCCACCGATGGCTGAAGCCTCCGCGACGTCGGCCTTCGCCGCGGCACGCGACGGCGCGAGCGCGATCGGCCAGCGGCTCGACGCGCTCGGGCCCGGCACGGATGCGCTCTTCGGGGCCTTGGCGAAGCGCCTGGGCGCCCTGCCCGGCTCGGCCGGCTGTGCGCCCTTCGGTGCGGCCGGGTCGCTGGCGCAGGCGCTCGCCGGCGAGCCGCCGACTGCGACAGCGGTCAGGGCGCGGCGCGGCCCGCCGAAGGCACCTGCATCAGCCCGCCGTGCGCCGCAGACGCCCACTCCCGCCGCAGCCCCCGCACACTTTTCCGAAGGCCTCGCGACCCTCGGCGCGGCACTGGCCGGGCGTGCGACCGGCGCCGCCCGCCAGCCCGATCCGGACCTCGCGCGCAGCCTCATCGTCGAGCCGGCGCTGGCAGCGATGGCAACGCTGGCGCGACTGACCCGAGGCGCGGCCGCCGCGCAAGAGACGGTCACCCGATCGCCCCTCGCCGTTCCGGCCGGGTTCTCGCAACAGGTCGCGCAATGGCTGGCCGAGCACATCGAGCAGGCGACCGTGCCGTCACTCGCCGCGAGCGGCGCTGCGATCGGCGGCGCGATCGGCGGGCTGTTGTCTAGCCAGGAACTGCTCGCCCGCGGCCTGGCCGGGCTCGGCGCGCCGGCGCAGCAGCACGCGGCCCCGGTTGGCCCGCTGCCGGCCCCCGAGGGCAGCACCCACACCGCGCCGCAAACGGCCCGGGAAACGGTCGCCAAGGGCCGGCCCACCCAGCGAGCCAGCCCTGCCGAGCCGGCACCACGCGCCGGCTCGAAGCTGCTGCCGCTCGGGCCCGACGCCAACCGCGATTCGACCGCGCCCGCGGCCGACCGCGTCGCGCCTGCCGATCCCGCATCGCCCGCCTGCGCGGACGACCCGATCGACGCCATGACGCGCGCCCTGGTCGACCAGGCCTGGCTGCGCGGGGTCGATCTGCGATGAAGCACCCTTTGCGCTCACCGCGTTGGCGGCTCGCAGGGCTGGACACCGGCCCGTGGGTGGCCCTCGAGGCGCCGCGGCGGCTCCGGGCGGCCGGGCGCGACCGATGAGCCTGGTGCCGATGCTCGGCGACTTCGAGCTGCCCAAGGTGACGCGGCTCGAGACGATGGAGTCGCGCGATTTCGTCGAGCTGGCGGTGCCGGGCCGGGCAGGCAGCCTGTTCCAGGACCTGAACCGGCAGCCCGCGCGCATCGTCGTCGAGGGTTCGATCTTCGGCGCGCAGGGTGGGCTCGATTTCCTGAACACGGTGCGCGAGCAGTACGCCGCCGGCGAGCCGCTGACCTTCACCTCCGACATCGCGACCGGCACCGATCTGCAGTACGTGCTGATGCAGCAGTTGCATGTGCAGGCCGAGGCGAGCGCACCGGACCAGATCGACTATGTCGTCTGGCTCGCCGAGTGCCCGCCCCCGCCGCCGCCGGCCGGGCTGCTCGAGGGCATCGACGGCGGGCTGCTCGATTCCGCGGCCGGCATGCTCGACGATGCGATGGGCGCGCTCGATGCGCTCGCGGCGCTGGGTAACGTGCCCGAGCTGTCGGACCCGACGACGCCGCTCGCCGGCATCGTCGAAGGCGCCGGGTCGACGATCGGTGCCGTCGGCGGCCTCGGCACCAGCCTGCGCGACCTGCTCGGCTGAGAGGCTGACATGCCGGGCCTGCTCAGCCGCATCGAACAGGCCGTCGGCGGTCTGGACATCGCCGCGCTGGCCGGCGGCACCGGAGCGCAATACCGGCAGCTCGGCCAGACGCTCGCAGGCTGGAACGCGCGCCCGCCGGGCGACTTCAGCGCCGCGCTCGGCCAGCTCGGTGGCGTGCAGTTGCCCAAGCTCGAATTCGCAGGCAGCCTGGGCACGACCTTCGAAAGCATCGCGCCGTCGCTGCAAGGCGACGTGGGCGCTCTGGTGACGAGCCTCGGCGCCGATGTGACGGCGTTGCCCGAGCGCCTGAAGACCGGCCTGCTCGACGCCATCGCGCCGCTGGTGCAGCGCATCGACATGCTGCGCACCCTGCTCGCGAGCGACTGGAGTTGCGGGATGGTGCCGGGGTTCGCGCCGGCCGTGGCCGCCAGCCCGGGGCCCGGCCCGGCACCTGCGCCTGCGCCTGCACCTGCCAGCGACAGCGCCATCACACCGGCCAAGGTGACGGCCGCGCGGGCGGTGGTCGATACGCTGCCCGCCGACATGAGCGTGCCGAGCCTGATGCGCTGGCTGCATGCACGCGTGGGCACGGTACGGCCCGGCTATTTCACGGTCCGTTCGCTGCCCATCGTCGACGACCTGCGCGACCCGCTCGACACCCTCGTGCGCTGGGAGGCGATCAGCGCGGCGGCGGTCGAGGCCGAGTTGCAGTCGACGCTCGCGACCCTCGCCGCGCTCGTGCGCCGGCAAGCGGACGGCCTCTTCGCCGCCGCACTGCCGCCGGCCGACGTGACCGCCTTGCGCGGACCGGCGCTGGGCAGTGCGGCCGAGGCTTTCGTCGGCGCGCTCGAAGCGCTGGCCGACCGTGTGCAGGCCGCCGACGCCGCCGCGCTACCGGCTGCCTTCACCACGGTGCAGGGCACGCGCGCCGCGCTGCTGGCGCAGAACAGCGCCCTCGCCGCCCCGGCCGCAACGGTGTCGCGGCAAGCGATCGTCGCCCGACTCGGCGCCGTGCCCGGCCAGCTCGACGCCGGCATCTGCCGCCTGCTCGTGCTGCTGCAACCGCGCGCGACGATCGCCGACCTGACCGCGGCCGTCGGCGTGCTCGAACCGCCTGCCCTTCCCGCCACCGCCTTCGACCCGGTGCGCGAGGCCATCGGCGGGATCACGCGGCAACTCGAATCGCTGCTCGATGCGATCGATATCGGCGCCGTCGCGACACCGCTCACCGATGCGCTGACGAGCGCCGGCGATGCGGTGCAATCGGTCGAGCAAGGCCTGGCACAGCTCTCGGCCCAGGTCGTCGCGGTGCTCGCACAGGCGCAGGCGGCCATCCAAGGGCTGTCGCTCGATGCCCTGCGCGACCAGGCGACGGCCGGCATCGACGCCGCCGGCGATCAGGTCGGGCAGGCCATCGGCGAGGCCCTCGCACCCGCCGCGCAGGCCTTGCAGCAGGCCATGACGGCCGTCTTCGAAGCGATGGACGCGATCGATCCCGAGGCGCTGGCGCAACCGGTGCGCGAGGCGGTGCAGTCGCTCGGCGATCTGGTGCAGCAGGAGGCGGTGCAGCGCATCGTCGAGGTCGCGGCGCAGATCGAGCAGGTCGCGCAGCAGATCACGACGCTCTCGCTGGCGCCGGTCGCCGACGAGGTGATCGCGCTGATCCGCGAACTGAAGACGCTGATCGAAGGCATCGACATCGCGAGCCTGCCCGACCCCGGGCCGGCGCTGCTCAGTGCGGCGATGGGCATCCTGCCGCGCTCGCTCGTGCCGCTCACCGATCCGCTCGTCGTCGACCTCGATGCGCAGATCGCCGGCGCGCCCACCGCGCTGCTCGAACAGATCAAGACATTGCCGGACGAAGCGCGCGCCCGGCTGCTCGCGTTCTCGCCGCGCCAGGCGCTGCAGCCGGTGCTGGCCGAGCCGTTCCGCGCCGCGGTCGGCGAGCTCGAACGCTTTTCGCCCGAGACCTGGCTCGCGGCCGGCGATGCGGCGCTCGCCAACCTGCGCC
>JBDSZM010000478.1:0-2535 GCA_039925165.1 Burkholderiaceae bacterium | reverse complement strand
ACCGCGCTGATGCCGCATCCCGAGCGCGTCTTCCGAGAGGTCCAGATGAGCTGGAGCAGCGCGGCCGACCGCGCTGCGCCCAGCCCCTGGATGCGCATCTTCCACAACGCGCGGCGCTGGGTCGGCTGAGCCGCCGGACCCATCGCAACCGGACCCCCTCGGCCCGCACGTCCGCCACCCAGGAGCAGCCGCCATGACCGATCTCGTCGTCCGCCGCCTGCTGATCGACCTGCAGGCGCCCTTTGCGCGGCGCTGGAACGGCGGTGACGCCTTTCGCAGCGCGATCTTCAACGCGCTGTCGATGAGCTTTCCGGTCGGCGAGCAGTTCTTCATCGACGCGGTGCGGCTGGGGATGAAGTCGCTGCCCGACGCCGAGCGCGCCCGGCTCGAGCCCGAGGTCCAGGGCTTCATCGGCCAGGAGGCGACGCACCGGCGCCTGCATGCGCTGTACAACGCGCAGCTCCAGACGCAGGGCCTGCGCAACACCTGGGGCCCGCGCTCGGCGCGGCGGGTCGCGGCGATGGCGTCGTTCGATCCGCGCCACGCGGTCGCTGTGACGGCAGCGACCGAGCACCTGACCGCGATCCTGGCCGACTGGATGCTCGGCCGGCCCGCCACCTTCGAGGGCGCCGAGCCGCGCCTGGCGACGCTGTGGCTGTGGCACAGCGCCGAAGAGTCCGAGCACCGCGCGACCGCCTTCGACCTCTACGTTGCGCTCGGCGGCGATCACGCCTGGCGGGTGCGCTGGCTGCGTCTGGTGACGCGCCAGTTCGTGGTCGACCTGGCGCGCCAGACGCTGCGCAACCTGTGGGACGACGGTGCGCTCTTCGACGGGCGCACCTGGCGCAGCGCGGTGCGCTTCCTGTTCGGCCGCGACGGACTCGTGACCGTCACCCGGCCGGCCTGGCGGGCCTACCTCGCACCCGACTTCCATCCGCACCAGCAGCCGGCCGAACGCTCGGCGCAGTGGCTGCGTGAGCACGCGGCGCAGTACGCCGTGGTGGGCGTCGCGACCGTCAACGCCTGAGCCGCCCGGCGGCGCGCGGCGTCGTCAGGGCGACAGGCCGGCGCGGCGCAACGTGGCGTGCAGTCGATCGATCTCGTCCAGCAGATCGAGCATCACCGCCACGCTGGGCAATTCGGCCTCGAAGTCGCGTTGCAGGCGGCGGATGCGCCGCACCCGCGCCAGCTCGTCGCCGCCGAAGCGCCAGCGGCCCGCCTCGCTGCGCGTCGGTTGCACCAGGCCCTCGTCGATCAGGTGTTCGATGTAGTCGGGCGCGACGTGGCACGCGACGGCGAGCTGATCGATCTCGAGCCAGGCGTCGTCGCCCAGGCAGACGGCGTTGGTGACGGTCACGCTGTGGATCCACGGATCGGCCATCTCAGACTCCCAGATGTTGGCGCGGGTTGAAGGCGAGCTCCTGCGCCATCCGGCGGTACAGCGCGCGCGCCGGCTCGTCGGCGGCCTCGGGCAGGGCGACCTCGAGCACGGCATAGAAGTCGCCCGCGGCGACCGTGGACGACGAGCCGGGGATGCCGCGCCCCTTCAGCCGCAGCTTGCGCCCGGCCTTCGATCCCGGCGGGATCGTGACATCGAGCGTGCCGCTGGGCGTGGGCACCGGCACGCTCGCGCCGAGGGCGGCTTCCCAGGGCGCGACCGGCAGGCTCAGGTACAGGTCGCGGCCTTCGACGCGGTAGTGCGGGTGCGGCGCGAACTCGATCTCCAGGTAGAGGTCGCCGGCCGGCCCGCCGCCGACGCCGGGGTTGCCCTGGCCGGTCAGGCGGATCTGCTGGCCGGCTTTCACACCCTTCGGGATCGCCACCTCGAGCCGGCGCTCGCGCATCGTGACCTCGCCCTGCGCATTCATCTCGGGCTCGCCGATCGACAGGCTGCGGGTCGCCCCTGTGTAGGCGTCCTCGAGGCCGATCACGACCCGCGCATGGCGGTCGGCGCCGCGGGCGCTGTAAGCCGCGCCGCCCGCAGCCGCGCCGGCGCGCCGGGCGCCACCGCGGCGTGCTGCGCCGAACAGCGCCTCGAAGAAATCGCTGTGGCTGCCCAGGTCGGCCGGATCGACGTCGCCGAAGTCGAAGCCGGGGTTCCAGTCGGGCGGCGGGCGGAACCCGCCGGGGCCGCCCGCGCCGGCCGCGCCACCGCGCATCGTCTCGGCGTACTGGCCGCGCTCGCCCAGGCTGTCGTAGGCGGCGCGCTTGGCGGGGTCGCGCAGGACCTCGCTCGCCTCGTTGATCTCCTGCATCCGGGTCGAGGCGTCGGCCGCCTTGCTGACATCGGGATGGTGCTTGCGCGCCAGACGACGGTAGGCCTTCTTGACCTCGTCTTCGGTGGCGCCGCGCTCGAGGCCGAGCACCTTGTAGTAATCCTTCCACTCCATGCCCGTCCTCCTGTCGCGGCAAATCTTCGCATGCTCCTGAAATGACCCGGTTCGACGCCTCCTTCAAGGACATCCCAACCACCCCGAGGAGGGTTCCGTGATGTACGAATCGTTCCTGACGCCGCCCACCGGCCTGTTCGACGAG
>JBDSZM010000477.1:0-5302 GCA_039925165.1 Burkholderiaceae bacterium | reverse complement strand
CCCCGGGGTGCCCCCGAGCCGACGAAGACCGCGTCATAGCCCTCGCCAAGCAACGTCTGCATCGACTCGATGCGGATGCCGCCGCGAAACGTGACGCCGAGCCGCATGACATAGCCGGTTTCCTCGTCGATCACTTCCTCGGGCAGGCGAAAGCGCGGGATCTGCGAGCGGATCATGCCGCCGGCCTTGGCGTCGCCGTCGAACACCGTCACCTCGTAGCCGAGCGGTGCCAGGTCGCGCGCGACGGTCAGCGCCGCCGGTCCGGCGCCGACGCAGGCGATGCGCTTGCCGTTTTTCTGAATTGCCGGGCGCGGCATCAGGCTCGCGACGTCGTCCTTCAGGTCGGCCGCGACGCGCTTGAGTCGGCAGATGGCCACGGGTTCCGGCTTGGCCGTCTGTGCTTCCTCGACCCGGCCGCGCCGGCACGCCGGCTCGCAGGGCCGGTCGCAGGTGCGCCCGAGGATGCCGGGGAAGACGTTGGATTCCCAGTTCACCATGTACGCGTCCGAATAGCGGCCGTCGGCGATCAGGCGGATGTATTCGGGGACGCGGGTGTGGGCAGGGCAGGCCCACTGGCAGTCGACGACCTTGTGGAAGTAGTCGGGGTGGCGGATGTCGGTGGCTTGCAACGTCTTCCTTTCCGGGCCCGGCCCGGGTCGGGCTGGCGCGCCGCTCGCGACCCCGCGGCGGTTGATGCTAGGCGCGGCCCCCGGGCTTGTCAGCCGGGTTTGCGCGAAGCCGCGCCGACACCCGACGGGCGGTCGGGGCGGACCTGGCCACACTCGTCTTCATACCGCAGGGTCGCGCGCCCGGCCGGCGGCGGACCGGCGCCGGGTCCGGCGCGACCCGGCTGCTGCGGCTCGACGCGGCGCGGTCCGGCTTCGGGCGTGCCGCGCTGGGCGCTTGGATCTAGGATGTCGCGGTCGACGGCGAGGCGCTCAGTCGCCCAGCAACTCGCCGACCGGCTTCAGGTCGTCGACCCGGTCGCACACGGTCTTGACGACCATCAGGATCGGCACCCCGAGCAGCAGCCCCCAGGCGCCCCAGATCCAGCCCCAGGCCAACACGCCGACGAACACTGCGACCGGGTTCATGCGGCTCGCCTTGCCGGTCAGCCACGGCGTCAGGATGTAGCCCTCGATGCTGTTGATGAGCATCGCCACGCCGCCGATGACGAGGCCCATCTGCAGGCTGCCGAACTGGGTGAATCCGATCACCGCCGCAGCCACCGTGACCAGGATGCCGCCGATGTAGGGCACGAAGTTGAGGATGAAGGTGGCCACCCCCCAGACCCCTGGGTTGGTCACACCGATCCACCAGAAGGCAAGCCAGGTCGCGAGGCCGACGACCGCGCTGGTGAACACGTTGACGATCAGGTAGCGCTGGATCTGGTGGTCGATCTCGTCGAGCGCCTGCAGCGTGATCTTCTTCTGGCCGAAGGTCGGGCCGGCGATCTTGACCATCTTGCGGCGGAAGGTATCGCCCGAGGCGAGCAGGAAGAAGGTGACGAAGATCACCACCACCGCCTGTCCGGCGCCGGCGGCCAGCGCGCCGCCGCTTTGCATCAGGTAGTCCTTGACGTCGAAGGCGGGCTTCTCGATCACCACCTTGGTGACGCCGCGTGGCGGCGTGGCGGCGGCCGCGCCGGCGCCCGCCTGTGCCGCAAGCTCGAGCTCGGTGGCGGCCTTCTGGACTTTGTCGATGGTGCCTTCGCGCGAGGTCCGCTGGCGCTCCTCGATCGCGCGGCGCAGCTTGTGGGCGGTCTCGGGCATGCGCTCGACCAGCGCGACCGCGTCGTCGGCCAGCGCGTAACCCATCCCGCCCAGCCCGCCCAGGATGCCGATCAGCAGCAAGGCAGCGGCGGCGGTCCGCGGCAGCCCGAGCGCGCACATGCGGCTCACCGCCGGGGTCAGCGCGTAGCTGAACATCACGCCGAGCAGCAGCGGGATGAAGACCGCGCTGGCCCAGTGCAGCACGTACACGCCGGCCAGCACCGCGATCACCACCAGCGAGACGTTGCGCACGTTGGTCGGCGCCGCGGTCATCACCGTCGTGCTCGGCTCTTCCTCGTCGGGGGCGAGCGACGCCGGTGCCGGCGCCGGGGTCGACGCCATCACCGCATCGGTCTGTACGTCGTCGGCGGCGCGGCGCCGGCGCGACTCGGCCAACACCGCGGCACGGTCGGGCGGCCGGGCCGGTGGCGGGGCGTCGTCGGCGGCGGGAGGGATCGAGGCCGTGGTCATGGTGGCGGGTCTTTCGGAAGAATCACGAAGTGGCGCGCCAGTTCGGGCGGCATCGGGCAGTCGAGCAGGGTGCAGGCGATCCGCAGCGCATCGGCGGCGACCGGCGCGAGCCAGTCGGTGGACGAATGCGCAAGGGCCTCGCCGACCCACGAGCGCACCAGCATCGGCCGCTCGAGCCACGACAGCCGCTCGAGCGTGGCGAGCGCACGCACCATCGGATCGGCGTCGGGGGCGCGGTACGACGGCACGTCGGCCAGCGCCTGCCAGCCGAACATGACTGCCAGATACCAGTCGCGGCCGGCCAGGCTCTCGGGCCGGTCGGTCGGCACGCTGCGCGCGAGGTGCGCCGTGAAGCGCGCCAGGTCGGGCAGGCAGGCCGGCGGCAACTTGCCGTCGGACACCAGCGGCAGGTCCTCGGCCACGCTATTTGGCGGTGTCCACGGCAGCTCGCCGAAGCCGCGACGCACCGCCAGCCAGAGCAGCCGGTCGATGCCGCGCCCCGGGCCGGGGATGGTAAGCAGCCGCCGCACCGCGAGCAGCAGCTGCCGGCGATCGGTCAGCGGCGTCTGCGCCAGCCGCTCCAGCACCCGCTCGAACCACGGCAGCAGCGCGGCCGGCCCGATCGTCGCCATGTCGGCACGGATCGCATCCGCGCTGTGCACCGGAACGGTCTCGTCGAACCAGGCCTCGAGGCGGCGTTCGTGGCCCGGCGCCAGCAGCATCCCGAGCAGCGCCGCCTTGAGCCCGCCCGGGTCGTCGAGCCGCAGCAACCGGTCGAGCGCCTGCTGCGCGTCCTGCGACAGCACGGCCTGGCCGGCTCCGAGCGGTGAGCGCTGGCGCAGGATCTTGTCCATGGGCGCATTCAAGCGGCGGGGCGCGCAAGCGTGCCGGCCAGGGCCGGCAGGGTGGCACCGGCGGCGAAGCCGAACACCGCCGCGAGCAGCCGGGTCGGGAACTGGCGCACCGCGTGGTTGTAGGCGCGGGCGGCGCGGTTGAAGTCGTCGCGCGTGTAGGCGAGCGCGGCTTCGGCCTGCGCGACCTGCTCGACCAGTGTCGGCAAGGTGCTATCGGCCAGTGCATCGCCGACCCCCGTGAGCACGCGGGCGACGCGGGCCTGCACGTCGGCGAGCACGGTTTCGGTGACGCCCAGATTGGTGATCGCGACCGCGTCGCACGGCGTTCGCCGGGCCTGCTCGCGGGCCGCGCGGCTGTGGCCGAGGGCGGCCTGCAGTGTTTCGACCAGCGACGGCTCGACCCGCGCCGGCAGCGCTGCGATGAGGGCGGCCACGCTGTCGTTGCGCTGCATCAGGCGGGCGTCGAGGGCGACGTAATGCTGCTGGATGGCGTTGCGCATGCGCACCAGGCGGTTGTAGCCGCCGACCGCCCAGAACAGCAGCACCGCGGCGGCGGCCCACCACAGGCTGCGGGTCGAGATCATCATCGGACGGGACTCTACGGCAGCGCGCTGTTTCCCGACCGGCCGGTCGTTCGCGGGGGTCGCCCGCGACTTCAAGCGGCGCCGCCGCGCACTTCGCCGTGGCCGAGGACGACCCACTTGAGCGAGGTCAGGCCCTCCAGTCCGACCGGCCCGCGCGCGTGCAGCTTGTCGGTGCTGATGCCGATCTCGGCGCCCAGGCCGTACTCGAAGCCGTCGGCGAAGCGGGTCGAGGCGTTGACCATCACGCTGGCCGAATCGACCTCGCGCAGGAAGCGCATCGCGCTCGGGTGGTGCTCGGTCAGGATCGCGTCGGTGTGGTGCGAGCCGTGCCGGTTGATGTGGTCGATCGCGGCGTCGAGGCCGTCGACCACCTTGATGCTGATGATCTCGGCGAGGTACTCCTCGCCCCAGTCGGCCTCAGTCGCATCCGCCAGTTGCGCGCCCGGCACCGCCTGCAGCAGCGCGCGCGCGGCCGGGTCGCAGCGCATCTCGACCCCCTTGGCCGCGAACACCGCGCCGATGCGTGGCAGAAAGGCCGGCGCGATGCGTGCATGCACCAGCAGCGACTCGGCCGCGTTGCAGGGGCTGACCTTCTGGGTCTTGGCGTTGTCGGTCACGCGCACCGCGAGTTCCATGTCGGCGCTGGCGTCGACGTAGACATGGCAGTTGCCGTCGAGGTGCTTGATGACGGGCACCTTGGCCTCGCGGACGATGCGTTCGATCAGGCCCTTGCCGCCGCGCGGGATGATCACGTCGACCGCTTCGGGCGAGGCGATCAGCAACCCGACCGCGGCCCGATCGGTGGTCTGCACCAGTTGCACCGCCTCGGGCGGCAGGCCGGCCTCGGTGAGGGCTTCCTGCACGAGTTGCCACAGCGCCAGGTTGGAGTGGATCGCCTCCGAGCCGCCGCGCAGGATCGCCGCGTTGCCGCTCTTGATGGCGAGCGAGGCGGCCTCGATGGTCACGTTGGGCCGGCTCTCGTAGATCATCGCGAAGACACCGAGCGGCACCCGCATGCGCCCGACCTGGATCCCGCTCGGCCGGCTGCGCAGCTCGGAGATCTCGCCGACCGGGTCGGGCATCGCGGCGATCTGTTCGCAGCCCTGCGCCACGGTCTCGATCACCTCGGGCGAAAGGCGCAGCCGGTCGACCATGGTCGCGGCCAGGCCGGCGCGCTGCGCGGACTCGATGTCGAGCGTGTTCGCCTGCGCCAGCGCGTCGGGCGCGGCGCGCAGGCGGCGCGCCAGAGCGCGCAGGGCGGCGTCCTTGGCCGCGCTGGGGGCGGCCGCCATCACGCGGCCGGCCGCGCGCGCCGCCACCCCCAGGTGGGCGATGTAGGCGGGCAGGTCGACGGCGTCCATCGGTCGATTGTCGCGCCGGCGGCGCCTCGCGGGTGCCGGCGCCGGCTGCGGCTCAGCGGTAGCTGAAGCTCAAGTCGCCCACGCCGTCGACGTGGCCTTCGAGCTTGTCGCCGGCCTTGACCGCGCCGACGCCGGCCGGGGTTCCCGAGAAGATCAAGTCACCGGGCTGCAGGGTGATCAGGTTCGACAGATAGGCGATCTGCTCCGGCACGCTCCAGATCTGCATCGCCAGGTCGCCGGTCTGCTTGACCGCGCCGTTG
>JBDSZM010000476.1:0-3474 GCA_039925165.1 Burkholderiaceae bacterium | reverse complement strand
CGCTATGCCCTGTTCATCAACAAGGTGGTGGCGCACAAGCCGGCCGGCATGACGCTGGCCATGCACCTGTGCCGCGGCAATTTCAAGAGTACGCACGCCGCGGCCGGCAACTACGAGCCGGTGGCCGAGGCGCTGCTGTCTGAGATGAACCTGGATGCGTATTTCATGGAGTACGACGACGAGCGTTCGGGCGATTTCCGGCCGTTGCGGTATCTGCCCAAGGGCAAGATCGCGGTGCTGGGCCTGGTCACCACCAAATTCGGCGCGATGGAAACCAAGGACGCGCTCAAGCGCCGCATCGACGAGGCCGCGAAGTACGCGCCGCTCGAGCAGCTGGCGCTCAGCCCGCAATGCGGCTTTTCCAGCACCGTGCACGGCAACAATATCGCGGTGAAGGCGCAGCGCGACAAGCTGCGGCTGGTGGTCGAGACGGCGGCCGAAGTCTGGGGATGAGGGCCGGACGCGCGACCGTACCTGCGCGCGGAAGCGTGCCGGGCCAACGCCCGTCCACAGTGTTGCGGGCGACTCAACGCACCGGCGGCGCGCCGGGCGTACGCGCTTCCCCCAGCACGGACGACCGTGCCCGTGCTCTAGCATCGCGCCTCATCGACCGGAGTCCACGCATGTCCCCCTATTCCCACACCGCCACCGCGCTCGCACTGGCCGCCGCTTTCGCACCCGCGCACGCCCAGGAGGTGACGCTGAAGTTCCACCACATCTGGAACACCCAGGCGATGGCCTCGCTCAACGTGATCAATCCGTGGTGCGACAAGGTCGCGGCCGAATCGGCCAACCGAATCAAGTGCCAGATCTTCCCCGCGATGTCGATGGGCGGCACGCCGCCGCAACTGGTCGACCAGGTGAAGGACGGTGTCGCCGACCTGATCATCACCCTGCCCGGCTACACCGCCGGCCGCTTCCCGACCACCGAGGTGTTCGAGCTGCCGTTCATGACCAACTCGGCCGAGGCCGGGGCGCGCGCCAGCTGGGACTACATCGGCAAATATTCGACCAAGGAGTTTCCGGGCACCAAGCTGATCGCGACCTGGGTCCACGACGAGGGCTATGTCCACACCCGCGACAAGCAGGTCAAGACGCTGGCCGATTTCAAGGGCCTGAAGATGCGCGCGCCGACCCGCCAGACCAACAAGCTGCTGACCGCTCTCGGTGCCTCGCCGGTCGGCATGCCGCTGCCGGCCATCCCCGACGCCGTCAGCAAGGGCACGATCGACGGCTTCCTGCTGCCTTGGGAAGTCATGCCCTCGCTCAAGCTCCAGGAGATGGTCAAGTACGACAGCGAAACCGACCCTGCCCGGCCGGCCCTGTACAGCGCGGTATTCGTCTTCGCCATGAACCAGGCCCGGTACGACGCAATGCCGGCCGATCTGAAGAAGGTGATCGACAACAATTCCGGCGCCGCCTACTCGCAGCAGATCGGCAAGATCTGGGACAACAGCAAGGCCGCCGGCCGCAAAGCGGCGCAGGACCGCGGCAACGTGCTGTACACCATTCCCGCCAGCGAACTCGACCACTGGGTCACCGCCTCGGCGCCGCTCTACGTGGAGTGGGTGGCCGACATGGACAAAAAGGGCCTGAACGGCAAGCAGATGCTGCAGGACGCCAAGGACCTGCTGGTCAAGTACAAGAAGTGACGCCGCCGTGATGCAGCGTTCCGGCCGGGCCTGGTGCCCGGCTTTTTGATGTCCGGCCCAGCCGGCTCGATGCCCCGCTTCCTGCACCGCCTCGCCTGGGCCTTCGCCGTGCTCGGCGGCCTGTGCGCGAGCGCGGTCGCGCTGATGACGGTCGTCAGCATCGCACTGCGCTCGTTGACCTCGCGGCCGATCCAGGGCGATGTCGAGCTCACGCAGCTCGGCATCGCGCTGTGCATCTCGCTGTGCCTGCCGTGGTGCCAGATGCACGGCAGCAACATCCTGGTCGACTTCTTCACCCAGCACGCGCGCGCGCGTACCGTGCGCCGGCTCGACGCCTTCGGCGGCCTGCTGATGGCGCTGATGGTCGGCCTGCTCGCCTGGCGCACCGGCGCCGGCGCGCTGGCGGTCGGCGGTGCCGGCGAGATGAGCATGATCCTCGGGCTGCCGATGTGGTGGATCTACGCCGCGCTCGCGCCGGGGCTGGCGCTGGCCGGCATCGTCGCGCTGGTGCAGGCCGGGCTTCGGCTGGCCGGGCGCGACCCGATGGCGGGCCTGGCGTGACGCCTCTGGCGATCGGCCTGGCCATGTTCGCCGCGATGCTCGCGCTGATGGCGCTGCGGGTGCCGATCGCCGCCGCCATGTTCATCCCTGGCGCGGCCGGCTACTGGGCGCTGACCAACGACACCGCGTTGCTCAACCTGATGAAGGGATCGTCGGTCGCGCGGCTCTCGGTTTACGACCTGTCGGTGATTCCCCTGTTCCTGCTGATGGGCCAGTTCGCGACGCAGGGCGGGCTGAGTCGCGCGCTGTTCCAGGCGGCCGCCGCCTTCGTCGGCCATGTCCGCGGCGGCCTGGCGATGGCTGCCGTGCTGTCGGCCGGCGCATTCGGCGCGGTGTGCGGCTCATCGGTCGCAACCTCGGCCACGATCGCGCAGGTGGCGTACCCCGAGATGCGCCGCCACGGCTACAACGGACGCCTGTCGACCGCCGCCCTCGCCGCCGGCGGCACGCTCGGCATCCTGATCCCGCCGTCGGTGCCGCTCGTCGTCTACGCCATCCTGACCGAGCAGAACATCGCCAAGCTCTTCGCCGCGGCGCTGGTGCCGGGGATGCTGGCGATGGCCGGGTATGTGATCGTGATCGCCATCTACTGCCGGGTGCGGCCGGAGTTCGCGACCCCGAGCGCGCCGCTCGCCTGGCCGCAGCGCTGGCGTGCGCTGATCGGGATCTGGCCGATCCTGCTGATCTTCCTGGTCGTCTTCGGCGGCATCTACGGTGGCGTCTTCTCGCCGACCGAGGGCGCCGCGGTCGGAGCGGTCGGCACTTTCCTGGCCGGCGTGGCGCGCCGCGAACTCGGCCGCGCCGGCATCGTGCGCAGCTTCCTCGGCACCGCCGAGACCTCGGCCATGGTCTTCATGATCTTTCTCGGCGCCGACATGATGAATTCGGCGCTGGCCATCACGCAGATGCCGGCCGGCATCGCCGACTGGGTCGCACACCTGCATGTCGCGCCGGTCGTGGTGGTCGCCGCGGTCCTGCTGCTGTACGTGCTGCTGGGCTGCGTGATGGACGAGCTGTCGATGCTGCTCCTCACGATACCGGTCATCTTCCCGGCCGTGATGGCGCTCGACCTCTGGGGTCTCGATCCGCAGTCGAAGGCGATCTGGTTCGGCATCCTGGTGCTGATGACGGTCGGCATCGGGCTGATCGCGCCCCCGGTCGGGCTCAATGTCTACGTCGTCAATGGCGTCGCGCGCGACGTGCCGATGAGCGAGACCTACAAGGGCGTGTGGCCGTTTTTGCTGAGCGACGGCCTGCGCCT
>JBDSZM010000475.1:0-5752 GCA_039925165.1 Burkholderiaceae bacterium | reverse complement strand
GCCCGGGTAGACGAGGGTGTCGTCGGGCAGCGCCGCGAGCTGGCGCGCGAAGGTCTCGTACATCAGCGCCGGATCGCCGCCGTTGTGGCAGTTGCCGGCGCCGGCGTTGAAGAGGGTATCGCCCGAGAACAGTGCCGGCCGCTCGGTGTGCGAGCGCAGGCAGATGTGGCACATGGTGTGGCCGGGCGTGTCCAGGCATTCCAGCTCGACCCGCTTGCCGACCTTGATCACGTCGCCCGCGCCGACGCCGCGGTCGACGCCTCGGATGCTGGCACCCGAGCGCGCGTGCGCGATCACCTTGGCGCCGGTGGCGGCGACGACGGCGTCGTTGCCGCCGGTGTGGTCGTGGTGCTCGTGGGTGTTAAGGATCTGCGTGATGTGCCAGCCGCGTGCCTTGGCCGTGGCCAGGCACTTCTCGTGGTCGAGCGGATCGATGGCGAGCGCCTCGCCGGTGTCCGGGCAGGCGATCAGGTAGTTGTAATTCCGGTAGGCGTTACCGGTCCAGATGCGCTCGACGATCATGCGGACTCCCAGGCTGCGGCGGTCGAGCGCGCATTGTAGGAATCGGCACGGTGGGGCGCCGGATGGGCGGCCGGCGCCGGCCGCCGAGCGTCGGTCGCGCGGTGCGGGCGGGCTGCGCGGCCTAGTTTTCCTCGAACGGCATCGTGTCCGCGAAGCCGTTCAGCGGGGCCGGCGCACTGTCGAGCACGACCCCGCTCGGGATCGCGAGTTGCGCCTGGAGGCGGGCCTTGGCCTCGGCCTGGGCCTTTTCCTGCGCCGGTGTCGTGGCACGCTGGCGCGCCGCCGCCGTATCGGCCTTGATGCGCGTGGTCAGGTCCTGTTGCACCTGGCCGAGTTGAAGCCGCGCCTGCTTGACCTGCTCCTGCAGGGTCTCGCGATCGGCGTGGATCTTTTGCGCCCGCGCAGTCAGGATGCGCAGCTTGCGTCCGTACCAGAGGCGACAACCGGCCCAGGCAACGAGGGCGCCGAGCGCCGCGTGGGCGAGCGTGAGGAGTTCGGGGGTATCCATGCTCAGCCTTATCGGATGCGGTCGGGTGCGACTTGAGGCGGCTCGGCGCCGACATCGATCGGCGGCGTGCCGGAATCAGCGGCGCCGGACCAGCAGGCCGGCCACCAGCCCGGCCAGCGCCGCCGCGGCGATCGAGCGCCAGGGATGGTCGTGTACGTAGATGTCGGTCATGCGGCCGGCGCGCCGGCTCGTCTCGAGCGCGACGTCCTGCGCCAGCGTCAGCCGCTCGTGCAGGGCCTCGAGCTGTTCGAGCGCGCGACGCCGCAGCGCTGCGGCGCGCGCGAGGCTGCTCTCGGCGGACGCATCGAGGGCGTGCTCGGCACCGGTGAGGACGCGGTGCAGGTCCGAGCCGGGACCGAATTCGGCCTCGGCGGAGGGGGCCTGGGGAGTCATGTACGAGGTCTCCGTAGCAGTTCTGCGGCCCCGGATTGTGCCGTCATCGGGCCGCAAAGCCCGGCCGTCGTGCGGGGTCGGCCGAGCCTCGGCGCCGGACCGTCGCCGCCGTCCGGGCAAGATCGCAGCCATGATTCGTCCGTTCGACAACCCGGAGCCGAGCCGTGCCAGCATCGATGCGAGCGCGGGCCGCGTGATGCTGGAGTTCGGCACCGGCTGGTGCGGTCACTGCCGCGCCGCCCAGCCGGCGATCGAGGCGGCGCTGGCGGCACACCCGGGCGTGCGTCACCTGCGGGTCGAGGATGGCCCGGGGCGTGCGCTCGGCCGATCGTTCCGGGTCAAGCTGTGGCCGACACTGGTCTTTCTGCGCGACGGTCAGGAGGTGGTGCGCCTGGTTCGCCCGGGTACGACGCAGGCGATCGGCGAGGCGATCGCGAGCCTCGCGCCGTGATGAGCGCGGGGCGGGCGGTCGGCGCTGCCGGCTCGGTATGCTCGCTCCTACCCGGAATTCGGATACACAACCGCCGCGCGCCGCCGAGCGACCTGAATCATGGCCAGCCTGCCTTATGCCGACCTGTCGCACAGCGACGTCCAGCCGCTCGTGCAGCGCATCGTCGCCGAGCGCGGCCACGTCCTGCACCTCTATCAGATGTTGCTGCACAGCCCGTCGCTGGCCGAAGGCTGGCTCGGCTTCCTGACCGCCGTGCGGCAGCGCCTGGACTTGCCCGGCGACCTGCGCGAACTCGTCATCATGCGGGTCGCCGCGCTCAACGGCGCACCCTACGAGGCCGACCAGCATGCGCCGATCGCGCTGAAGGAGGGCGTCACGCAGGCGCAGCTCGACGCGCTGGCGCACGACGATATCGCGGCCGACTGCTTCGGCCCGCTGCAGCGCGCGGTGCTGGCGCTCACCGATACCATGACGCGTCAGGTCCAGGTGCCGGCGCCGGTGCTCGATGCGGTGCGCGCCCACCTCGGCGACCGCGAACTGGTCGAGCTGGTTGCGACCATCGCGGCCTACAACATGGTGTCGCGCTTCCTCGAGGCGCTGCACATCCATTCCGACGATGCGCGCACCGCCGCCGCGTCGGCCTGAACCCGCAACGACATCCGGAGGACTCGACATGGCCCAGGCTGCCCGCATCGTCGGCAAAGTTGAATATCGCGAGGGCGACGGCGCGATGCTCGTCATCCCGACCGGTCCGTGCGAGGTCGACCTCGCGCCCGACAGCGCGATCCTCAGCTGGACCGACGACGATACGCGCGGCCTGGCCGCGATCCCGCTGACCGAGTTCAACCGCTACGTGTCGACCCGCGCGATCGAGATGGCGTGACTGCCCGGCCGGCGGCGGCATCGACCGCCGCCGCGAGCAAGGCGCCGAGCGCTAGGCCGACCGCGTCGGCCAGCAGGTCGGCCCATTCGCCCGAGCGCCCCGGGACCTGGGTCTGCGCGATCTCGATCAGCCCGCCATAGATGAGCAGTCCGCACAGCAGCCAGGCCCGCGCATTGCGCGCGCGGACACTGAACCAGCCGGCGGCGGCGAGGGTTGCGAATGCACACGCGTGGTTGAGCTTGTCCCAGCCCAGGTCGGCACCCGGCGGCGGCTTCGGCGTGAGGGCGAGCCAGGCGATCACGCCCATCAGAAGCAGCAGCGCCACGCGCCAGACCAGTCGCGCCGCGTCCGATCGGACCAGCGTGTGCACGAGCGGACCAGGGAGCATGCGGGAGTGCGGGGTGTTACGTGCGACGGGCGACGAGCGGGGCCGCGATGGGTGCAGTCTAGCGGCGCATCCCTGCTAACCTGCGCCGCGCGCGCCGCGCGATCGACGGGGAGGATCCATGTTGCTGGGCTGCATCGCCGACGACTTCACCGGCGCCACCGACCTCGCCAACAACCTGGTGCGCACCGGTCTGCGCGTGGTCCAGACCATCGGTGTGCCGCCCGCCGATTCGGTGATCGACGCCGATGCCGTGGTGGTGGCGCTCAAGTCGCGCACCGTCCCGGCCGCGCAGGCCGTCGAGCAGTCGCTCGCGGCGTTGCGCTGGCTGCGCTCGCAGGGCGCGCCGCAGATCTATTTCAAGGTCTGCTCGACCTTCGATTCGACCGATCGCGGCAACATCGGCCCGGTGGCCGAGGCGCTGATGGACGCGCTGGGCTGCGACTTCGCACCGGTCTGCCCGGCCTTTCCGCAGGCCGCGCGCACGGTCTACAAGGGTCACCTCTTCGTCGGCGACGTGCTGCTCAGCGACAGCGGCATGCGCCAGCATCCGCTCACGCCGATGACCGATGCCAACCTGGTGCGCGTGCTTCAGCGCCAGTCGCGCGGCGCGGTCGGGCTTATCGAGCACGCCGTGGTGGCGGCCGGGCCGGAAGCGATCACGCAGCGCATCGCGGCGCTGCGCGCGGACGCGGTGCGGATGGCGATCGTCGACGCCGTGTCGGATGCCGACCTGATGACCATGGGCCGCGCGTTCGCGGGGCTCCCGCTGCTGGTGGCCGGCTCGGGTGTCGCCATCGGTCTGGCGCAGAACCACGCCCTCGCGCCGGCCGCGCAGGCGGCGCAACTGCCTGCGCCGACGGGCGCGCGCGCGATCGTCTGTGGCAGCTGCTCGGTCGCCTCGAACGCCCAGGTCGAGCGCTTCCGCAGCACGGGTGGCGCGGCGTTTCCCGTCGATCCCCTGCGCCTCGCGAGGGGCGATTCGGTGGTGGCCGAGGTCCTCGCGTGGGCCGGCGAGCGCCTGGGCACGGCGCCGGTGCTGGTCTACGCCAGCGCGCCGCCCGATGCGGTCGCCGCGGTCCAGCGCACCCTCGGGGTCGAGCGCTCGGGCGCGCTGGTCGAGTCGGCGCTGGCCGCCATTGCGCTCGGGCTGGTGCGGGCCGGCGTGCGCCAGCTGGTGATCGCCGGCGGCGAGACCTCAGGGGCCTGCGTGCAGGCGCTGGGCCTCACCCAGTTGCGCATCGGCGCGCAGATCGATCCGGGCGTGCCGTGGTGCCATGCCGCCTGCGTCGAGGCGGGACCGGACGGCCTGCATCTGGCGCTCAAGTCGGGCAACTTCGGCGGGCCGGACTTCTTTCGCCACGCCTTCGAGGTGCTCTTGTGAACGAGGCCGACGCGCGCGCCGAGATCTGCCGCGTCGGCCGCAGCCTCTACCAGCGCCGACTGGTGCATGCCACGGCGGGCAACATCAGCGTCCGCCTTTCCGACGGCTTCCTGATCACGCCGACGGACGCGTGCCTCGGCGACCTCGCGCCCGAGCGGCTGGCCCGGGTCGGTCCGGAGGGCGAGCCGCTGGACGCCCAGCTTGCGAGCAAGACGCTCTCCCTGCACCGGCGCATCTACGCGGCTGACCCGTCCGCGCGCTGCGTCATCCACACCCATTCGACCCACCTGGTCGCGCTGACGCTCGCCGGCGTCTGGAGCGCGGCCGACATCCTGCCGCCGATCACGCCCTACTTCGTGATGAAGGTCGGCCACGTGCCGTTGGTTCCGTATCACCGGCCCGGCGACCCGCAGGTCGGTGCCTGCGTCGCCGGGTTGATCGAGACGCATCGCCAGGCCGGGGGCCGCCTGCGCGCCGTGATGCTCGACCGGCTCGGTCCCAATGTGTGGCACGAGAGCCCGGCGCAGGCGATGGCGGTGCTCGAGGAACTGGAAGAGACCGCCCGCCTGTGGCTCATGACGCGGCCCCGCCCCGAGCCGCTGACGCCCCCGCAGATCGAGGAATTGCGGCAATCCTTCGGCGCGGTCTGGTAGCCGCGGTCGCTCGGTGCCCCGCCTCTGTGTTCAGGTCCGAGGCTGCAGTCGCCGCCAAGGCGGTTGCTCAGTCCGTGGCAGGTGTCTCGACCTTCAGCCGGCGGTGCAGCGCCGGGCTGGTGGTGGTGTACTGGAGTGCGACCGGCCGGTCCGGGAAGGCGATCGCCGCCGCCGCGTAAGCCGCCAGCGTTGCCTCGTGGAAGCCGCACACGATCAGCTTGCGTTTACCCGGATACGTGTTCACGTCGCCGACGGCGAACAGGCCGGCCGTCGCGGTCTGGAAGCTCGCCGTATCGACCACCAGTTGCTTGCGTTCCATGGCCAGCCCCCAGTGCGCGACCAGCCCGAGCTTGGGGGCGAGCCCCAGTCGCACCAGCAGCCTGTCGAGCGCCAGGACGACCACCGCGCCATCGGGCAGCGTCAGCTCCAGCCCGGCCAGGCGCTCGTCGTCGGCCACCGCGCCGGTCGGCTGGCCGACCACGAAGGCGAGCGCTCCTGCGGCGATCAGTGCGTGCAATCGCGCCAGGCGGTCGGCCGGCGCATCGAGCACCGCGCGGCGGTGCAGCAGGGTGA
>JBDSZM010000474.1:0-8579 GCA_039925165.1 Burkholderiaceae bacterium | reverse complement strand
CGCGCCGCGATGCCGGCCCGGCCGGCCGTGGCCAGGACCGGCCGGGCGGCCAGAACAAGCCGCGCAACGAGCGCCAGAACGGGCGCCCCAACGACCACGGCGGGCGTGGGCCCCACCCGAACGCCGGTCGCGGTGCGCGTCCGGACGAACGCGCACCGTACCCGGCCAGCGCCGGCGCGGCACGCGAGGGCGGCGCCGATCGTGATGCGGACGCGGACATGGATTTCGATCCGGCGTCGATCCCGAACCCGCTGGAGCAGACCTTCGACAAGCGTTTCGTGCAGAACCCGCGCAGCCCCGCGGGTGGCCGCGGCTTCGGCCGGGGCGGCGGCGGCTTCGGTGCGGGCGGCAGCGCGCCGCCCCCGGCGCCCAAGCAGGGCCCGGGACCCAAGCAGCCGGATCCTTTGCAGACCTCGATGGGCTACCTCGGCGCCGACGCCTACCACCGCAAGGGTGGTGGCGGCGGCGGCAACCGTGGCGGCAACCGCGGTGGTGGCGGTGGTGGCGGCGGTAGCGGCGGTGGCGGTGGCGGCTACGGTGGCAACCGCGGCGGTGGCGGAGGCGGTGGCGGTGGCTATGGCGGCACAGGTGGCGGCGGTGGCGGCGGTCGACGCGGCCGCTGAGTACAATCAGAGGCTTTGCCAAGTGCTAGCTTCCAGGAGAAAAACATGGCGCTCGAACGCACTCTCTCGATCATCAAACCCGACGCCGTGGCTAAGAACGTCATCGGCCAGATCTACGCCCGCTTCGAGGGCGCCGGCCTGAAGGTGGTCGCTGCTCGCATGGCGCAGCTGTCGCGCAGTGAGGCCGAGGCGTTCTATGCGGTGCACAAGGCGCGGCCGTTCTTCAAGGACCTGGTCGGCTTCATGACTTCGGGCCCGGTGATGATCCAGGCGCTCGAGGGTGAGAACGCGATTGCGAAGCACCGCGACCTGATGGGCGCGACCGACCCGAAGAAGGCCGAGAAGGGCACCCTCCGCGCCGATTTCGCCGACAGCATCGATGCCAACGCGGTGCACGGTTCGGACGCTGCCGAGACCGCCGCGGTGGAGATTGGGTTCTTCTTTCCCGCGATGAGCGTGTACAGCCGCTGAATGCGGATGGGCGCGGTTGTCGAATCCATGAATGCCGAGCCGACCCCGCTCGCCAACCTGCTCGACTTCGATCGCGACGGGCTGGGTGCGTACTGCGCCGAGCTGGGCGAGAAGCGCTTCCGCGCCGACCAGCTGTTCCGCTGGATCCATCACCGCGGCGCGTCCGACTTCGCCGCCATGTCCGACCTGGCGAAGTCGCTGCGCGGCAAGCTCGACGGCGTGGCGCGCATCGCGGCGCTGCCGATCCTGAGCGAGCAGGCCTCGGCCGACGGCACCGTCAAGTGGTTGTTCGATGTCGGCCACGGCGACGCGGTCGAGACCGTCTATATCCCGGAGACGGGCCGCGGCACGCTGTGCCTCTCGACGCAGGCCGGTTGCGCGGTCGGCTGCCGTTTCTGCTCGACCGGGCACCAGGGGTTCAGCCGCAACCTCGGCACCGCCGAGATCGTGGCCCAGCTGTGGCATGCCGAGCACGCGCTGCGCCGGCGTCTCGGGCTGGCCGAGGGCGAACGTGCCGTCACCAACGTGGTGATGATGGGCATGGGCGAGCCGCTGCAGAACTATGCGGCGCTCCTGCCGGCGTTGCGCATGATGCTCGACGATCACGGCTACGGCCTGTCGCGGCGCCGCGTCACGGTGTCGACCTCCGGCGTCGTGCCGATGATCGACCGGCTGCGCGACGACTGCCCGGTGGCGCTGGCGGTGTCGCTGCACGCGCCCGACGATGCGCTGCGCGACGACCTGGTGCCGCTGAACCGCAAATACCCGATCCGCGAACTGCTGGCGGCCTGCCGGCGCTATCTCGACGCCGCGCCGCGCGACTTCATCACCGTCGAGTACTGCATGCTCGACGGCGTCAACGACAGCCCGGTGCAGGCGACCGCGCTGGCCGACCTGTTGCTCGGTCCGGACGGCGTTTCCTGCAAGGTGAACCTGATCCCGTTCAATCCGTTTCCCGCCTCCGGCCTGCTGCGGTCACCGAACTCGCGCGTCTCGGCCTTTGCGCAGGTGCTGGTCGATGCCGGCCTCGTGACGACGGTGCGCAAGACCCGTGGCGACGACATCGCAGCGGCCTGCGGACAACTTGCCGGCGAGGTGCAGGACCGCACCCAGGTCGCGCGCCGCATGTTGCGCGCACCGATCCGCATCCACCGCACCCCCGCCGGGAGTCGCGCGTGAAGTCCATCGGTCTGCGCGCTGTCTGCGCGGCGCTGCTGACGACCGCCGCGCTGCTGGCCGGCTGTGGCGGCCTGAGGGCCGGCCCCGAGCCGACCAAGGACCGCGTCACCGCGTCCGACGAGACGCAGGCTGCGGCGCTCGCGCGTTTGCGGCTCGAATTGGCGGCCGGCTATTTCGGGCGCGGCCAGATGACGACTGCGCTCGACCAGGTCAAGCTTGCGCTGATCGCCGATCCGCGCATGAGCGCCGGCTACAACCTGCGCGGCCTGATCTACGCCAACCTGGGCGACGAGCAACTGGCCGAGGAAAGCTTCCAGCGCGCGCTGCAGCTCGACGCCCGCGATGCCGACGTGATGCAGAACTACGGCTGGTACCTGTGCCAGCGCAAGCGGTACGCCGAGGCCGATGCCCTTTTCGTCAAGGCCCTCGACGTGCCCCAGTACCGCGACAGCCCGCGCACCCTGTTGACGCAGGGCATGTGCATGGTCTCGGCCGGCCGCCTCGCGGAAGCCGAGCAGGCGCTCAGCCGCTCGGTCGACCTCGATCCCGGCAATCCGCGCACGGCGGTCGAGCTTTCCGACCTGTTGTATCGGCGTGGCGAATACTTGCGCGCGCGCGGCCTGATCCGGCGCGTCAACGACACCCCCGATCTGGCGTCGCCGCGCACGCTGTGGCTGGCGGTGCGGATCGAGAGTCGGCTCGGCAACACGAGCGCCGTGCAGGACCTGGGACGGATGCTGCGCAGCCGCTTCCCCGACTCGCGCGAGACCGCCGCCCTGGCCCGCGGGGCCTACGATGAATGAGGCCATCGCTGCCGGGGCATCCGCCGGCACCCTGTTGCGGCGCGCCCGCGAGCAGACAGGCACCAGCATCGCGGCGCTGGCGGCCGGACTCAAGATCCACCCGAGCAAGCTCGAAGCGCTCGAGGCCGACCGACACGACGTGTTGCCCGACCCGGCCTTCGCGCGCGCGCTCGCCCAGTCGATCTGCCGGACTTTGAAGCTCGATCCCGCGCCGGTGCTCGCCGGCCTGCCGCGCCCGGCGGATCAGCGCCGCCTCGAGCAGGTCGCACAAGGTTTGAACACGCCGTTCATGGATCGCCCCGCCCGCCTCGCGCCCGACGACTGGAGTCGCACCGGAACCAGCCCGCTGGCATGGCTGGCGGTATTGGTGCTGGCGGCCGCCGCCGCCCTGTACTTTCTGCCGAGTGGCTGGGCGACCCACCTGCCGGACCTGGCGCGCTGGGCTCGACCGAGCGGCGCGCCGGCCACGCTGGTCGAGCCGGTCGACGCGGCTGTACCGGCATTGCCGGTCGACGCCGGCGTTCCAACCACGGCGTCGATCGCTGTGCCGGCCTCGGCACTGGATGCGGATGCGACGCGCGCCGAGCCGGTGGAAGCAGCGCCGCCCCTCGTCGGCAGCGTGGCGATGCCCTCGAACGCGGCCAGCGCCGCCGCGGTGTCGGTGTCCGCCAGCCCGCTCGAAAGCCTGCAGTTGCACACCATCGCCGAGTCGTGGATCGAGGTCTCGGATGCGCAGGGCCGCTCGCTGCTCTCGCGCCTGGTGCCGGCGGGTGAGCGCATCGAGATCGACGGCGCCCCGCCGCTACAGGTGCGGGTCGGCAATGCCGCCGGAACCGAGCTGGTGTTCCGCGGCGTGCCGTTCGCACTCGCGCCCCATACCCGCGACAATATCGCGCGGTTCGAGCTCAAGTAAGCCGCGCGCCGCCGCGCTTTGCATCGAGTTTTCGCCATGACCGCCCCGCTCACCGCGCTCGACGATTACGTACTACCCGCCCACCCGGCCGCGCGGCGTTCGCGCCAGGCGCTAGTGCGCTGGGGCTCGAACCTCGTGACGATCGGCGCCGACGCGCCGGTGCGGGTGCAGGCGATGACCAACACCGACACCGTCGACGCCATCGGCACGGCCATCCAGGTGAAGGAGCTGGCCCAGGCCGGCTCGGAACTGGTGCGCATCACGGTCAATACGCCCGAGGCCGCGCAGGCCGTGCCCTACATCCGGGAGCAGCTCGACCGGATGGGCATCGACGTGCCCTTGATCGGCGACTTTCACTACAACGGTCACCGCCTGCTGACCGATCACCCGGCCTGCGCGCAGGCGCTGAGCAAGTACCGCATCAATCCCGGCAATGTCGGCAAGGGCGACAAGCACGACCGCCAGTTCGCGGTCATGGTCGAGGCCGCCGCGAAGTACGACAAGGCGGTGCGCATCGGCGTCAACTGGGGCAGCCTCGACCAGGAGCTGCTGACCCGCCTGATGGACGAGAACGCCCGCCTGGCCGAGCCGCACGAGCCGCGCCAGATCATGTACCGCGCGATCCTGATGTCGGCGATCGAGTCGGCGCGGCTGGCCGAATCGATCGGGCTGCGCGCCGACCAGATCATCCTGTCGTGCAAGACGTCCGGCGTGCAGGACCTCATCAGCGTGTACCGGGCGCTGGCGAAGCGCTGCGACTACGCGCTGCACCTCGGCCTCACCGAAGCCGGCATGGGCACCAAGGGCACGGTCGCCTCGACGGCCGCGCTGGCGGTGCTCCTGCAGGAAGGCATCGGCGACACGATCCGGGTCTCGCTCACACCGCAACCGGGCGAGGCGCGCACGCAAGAGGTGGTGGTCGCGCTCGAGATCCTGCAAGGCCTCGGCCTGCGCCACTTCAACCCGAGCGTCACCGCCTGCCCCGGCTGCGGCCGCACGACCAGCACCACCTTCCAGGAACTCGCCAAGCAGATCGACGACCACTTGCGCGCGCAGATGCCGGTCTGGAAGCTGCGCTATCCCGGGGTCGAGAACCTGCGCGTGGCGGTCATGGGCTGCATCGTCAACGGCCCGGGCGAGAGCAAGCATTCCGACATCGGCATCAGCCTGCCGGGCACCGGCGAAGCGCCGGCCGCGCCGGTCTATATCGACGGCGAAAAGGCGCTGACGCTGCGCGGCGAAGGCATCGCCGCCGAATTCCACGCGCTCGTCGAGCGCTATATCGAAAAGCGCTACGGCGGCGTGACGGCCTGAGGCCGTCCGGCACCGTCCCGACTTCCATCGCCGCGCGCGCCATGGCCGACGCCCCGTTGCAAGCCGTCAAGGGCATGAACGACATCCTGCCGCCGGAATCGGCGCGCTGGGAGTGGTTCGAGCAGACCGTGCGCGCGTTGATGGCGCGCTACGCCTATGCCAACCTGCGCACCCCGATCGTCGAGCCGACCGCCCTTTTCGTGCGCGGCCTGGGCGAGGTGACCGACATCGTCGAGAAGGAGATGTATTCCTTCGTCGACGCCATGAACGGCGATGCGCTGACGCTGCGTCCGGAGGCCACCGCCGGCGTGGTGCGCGCGATGAACGAGCACTCGTTCCTGCGCGACGGCGGCAAGCGCCTGTATTACATCGGCGCGATGTTCCGCCACGAGCGGCCACAGAAGGGCCGCTACCGGCAGTTCCACCAGGTCGGCGCCGAAGCACTCGGCCACCCGGGCCCGGACGTCGATGCCGAGCTGATCCTGATGTGCCGCGCGCTGTGGCGCGACCTGGGCCTCGTCGAGGAGCGCGACGTCTGGCTCGAGCTCAACAGCCTCGGCCAGGCCGACGAGCGGGCGGCCCACCGCGCGGCGCTGATCGCCCACTTCGAGGCCCACGCCGCCGCGCTCGACGAGGACGCCCGGCGCCGCCTGCACCGCAACCCGCTGCGCATCCTCGACAGCAAGAATCCGGCGCTGCAGCCGCTGATCGAGGCGGCGCCGCGGCTCATGGACTTCCTGGGCGCGACCTCGCTCGCCCACCTCGACGCGCTGCGCGCGGTGCTCGACGTCGCCGGCCTGGCCTATCGCCTCAACCCGCGCCTGGTGCGCGGCATGGACTACTACAACCTGACCGTTTTCGAGTGGGTCACCGACAAGCTCGGCTCGCAGGGCACGGTCTGCGGCGGCGGGCGCTACGACACCCTGATCGAGCAGCTCGGCGGCAAGCCGGCGCCGGCGGTCGGCTTCGGCATGGGCATCGAGCGCGTGCTGCTGCTGCTCGATGCGGTCGGCGCGCCGACGCCGCCGAGCGCACCGGCGGTGTATGCGGTCGTGCCCTCGGCCGCTGCGTTGCCGGTCGCGCTCGCGGTCGTCGAGGCCTTGCGGGCGGGCGGCCTCGCGGTGGCGATGCATGCGGCCGGTCGCGAGGCCTGGGGCAGCATGAAGTCGCAGTTCAAGCGGGCCGATGCCAGCGGCGCGCGTTATGCGCTGGTCTTCGGTGACGACGAACTGGCGCGCGGCGAGGTCGCCGTCAAGGACCTGCGCGACCCGAATACCGAGCAGCGCCCCCTGGCGCTGGCAAAGGCGGCCGACTGGGCCGCCGAGGTGCGCGCCGGCACGGCCCGCCAGGCCGAAATCGCCCTGTCCCGGCCCGCATAATCCCGCCTTCCTTCGAACACCCCCTTCCGCACCTCTTACGCAACATCGGCACCCCGCGACATGGCCACCCATCTCGACCTCGAAGAACAAGAACAGCTCGATGCGCTCAAGGCGTTCTGGAAGCAGTACGGCAACCTCATCACCGGCATCCTCGTGGCGGCGCTGACGGCGTACGCCGGCTGGAATGCGTGGCAGTGGTGGCAGCGCGACCAGGCCTACAAGTCGGGCGCGATGTTCGAGCAGCTCGAGCGCGCCGCGCTGATCGGCGATGCCGATCAGGTCAAACGCGTCTTCGACGATATGAAGTCGCGCTATCCGCGCACCGTCTATACCCAGCAGGGCGCGCTGCTCGCGGCCAAGACCCAAGCAGCGAAGGGCCAGATGGACGCCGCCCGCGAGAGTCTGGCCTGGCTCGGCGAGAACGCCGGCGAGGACGAGTACCGCACCATCGCCCGCCTGCGGCTGGCGGGACTGCTGCTGGACCAGAAGAAGTACGACGAAGCGCTGAAGCAGCTCGATGCGTCGGCGCCGAAGGAATTCGAGGCACTGGTCGCGGACCGCCGCGGTGACATCCTGTTGGCGCAAGGCAAGCCCGAGGACGCCAAGGCGGCCTACGGCAAGGCCTGGCAGGCGATGGCCGACAGCGTCGATTACCGGCGCCTGATCGAGGCCAAGCTGACCTCGCTGGGTGCACCGCCGGCCGCGGTGGCTGCCACCGGGGCGGCGCGATGAGCGCGGCCCGCAGAGCCGGGCAGGCCGCGCTGGCGACGCTCGCGCTGCTGCTCGCCGCTTGCGCCACTGCCGACAAGCCCAAGCCGACTGCACTCGAGGCCTATACAGCGCAGCTCTCGGCGCGGGTGCTCTGGTCGCAGCGCATCGAGGGCGGCATCGGCTTTTCGCTCGCGCCGGCCGTCAACGGCAGCGTCGTCACGCTGGCGTCTGGCGACGGGTCGGTGTTCGCGCTCGAGGCCGATACCGGTCGCCCGGTCTGGCGCACGAGCGTCGGTGCAAAGCTGGTCGCCGGTGTGGGCAGCGATGGGCGCGTGGCCGCCGTCGTGACCGAAGGCAATGAACTGGTGGCGATCGAAGCCGGCCGCGAGATCTGGCGCAAGCCGCTCGGCACCCGCGTCAGCGCCGCGCCGCTGGTCGCCGGCGAGCGCGTTTTCGTGCTCGGGCTCGATCGATCGGTGCAGGCCTACGACGCCTTGAACGGCACGCGCCTGTGGTCACTGCAGCGGCCGGGCGAGCCGCTGGCGCTGGCGCAGGCCGGCGTCATCGTCGCCTTCAAGGACACGCTGGTGGCCGGGCAGGGCCCGCGCCTGGCCGGGATCGACCCGACCCGCGGGCAGCTGCGCTGGGAGGCAGTGGTCGGGTCGCCGCGCGGTGGTAACGAGGTCGAGCGCCTGGCCGACCTGAGCGCACCCGCGGCGCGAGTCGGCGACGTGGTCTGTGCGCGCGCGTTCCAGGCCGCGGTCGGTTGCGTCGATGCCGAGCGCGGCGCCGCGCTGTGGTCGAAGAACGTCGGCGGCATCGACGGCGTGGCGGCCGATGCCAGCGCGGTCTACGCCGCCGATGCGTCCGACCGGATCAGCGCCTGGCGCCTGGCGAGCGGCGACGTCGTGTGGACCTCCGACAAGCTGCTCTACCGCGGCCTGAGCGCGCCGGTCGCAGTCGACAAGGCGGTGGTGTTCGGCGATGTCGAAGGCACGCTGCACTGGCTGTCGAAGGACAAGGGCGAGACCCTCGCCCGCATCGCCACCGACGGCAGTCCGATCGCGCTGCCGCTGGCGAAGATCGGCAACACCGTGCTGGCGTTGACGCGCAATGGCGGCGTGTATGCGGTTCGCGCCGAGTAGCGCAGGTCGGCCCCGTCCGGGCCCGCGATGAAACCCGTCAT
>JBDSZM010000473.1:0-4483 GCA_039925165.1 Burkholderiaceae bacterium | reverse complement strand
CAGAACGGACGCGTCGGGACCGAATTCGATCTCCTCGATCATGCTGGCGAACAGCGCTTCGAGCAGCGGGTCGCGACAGCCGACCCGATCGACCAGCCAGGCACTCCAGCTTGATCGGGCAGTTCCTCATCAAGGACGTAGTGCTGCTGGCGGCCTCGATCTGGACGGCGGGTGAAGCATTTCGGGCCGACCGCATGGCAAGTCCGGCACCTGACGCATGAAAGGTTCGGACGCTGCCGGGCGACCGATTCAATCGGAACGTCAAACCCTGCTTCGATCCGATCCGAAACCTCTGCCGTCCCATACACCCGAGTCCACCGGAGTTCGCACATGACAGCTTCTCATCTCTCCCCCATGAACCGCCGCACACTGACGAAGGGCCTCACGGCCCTCTCGATCGCCATGGCGCTCGGCGCCGGCGTGGCGCTGCCCGCCTCCGCCGGGACTGACAAGACCTCCGGCGTGGTCTACGTCGAAAGCAACGCCGCGAGCGACAACGCCATCCTCGCCTACCGCCGCAGCCCGCAGGGTGACCTGACGCCGCTGCCGGGCTCGCCGTTCGCCACCGGCGGCAAGGGCGTATTCGACCTCTCGCTCGACCTCGGGCCGTTCGACTCCGACCAGCTCATCACGACCAACGCCGACAAGACGCTGCTCTTCGCCGTCAATGCGGGCTCGAACACGATCGCGGTCTTCCGCATCCATGCCGACGGCAGTCTCGCGGCCGTCGCAGGCTCGCCATTCCCGTCCGGCGGCATCAACCCGGTCAGCGTCGGCGTCGCCCGCGATACCCTCGTCGTGGTCAACAAGGCGATGGACCCGCGCCAGAGCGCGACCTCGCTGCCGAACTACACCTCGTTTCACTTCGCGCCCGACGGCCGCATCGATCCGGTGCCGCTCTCGACCGTGACCGTCGGGCCGACCAACTCGCCGTCACAGGCGCTCATATCGGCCAACCAGCGGCTGGTGTTCGGTGCCGACTTTTTTGGCGGGCTGCTGCAATCGTTCCAGATCGGCCAGACCGGCAGCCTGGCGCAGAACGCGCCGCAGGCGCTGCCCGCGACGGCGTTCGAAGGATCGCCGGCGCCACGCCTGCCGCTTGGCCTGACGGCGCACCCGAACCGGCCGGTGGTCTATGTCGGCCTCGTCACGGTCAACAAGATCGCGGTCTACAGCCACGACAATTTCGGTGTGCTGAGCTTCGTGCGCACGGTCGACGACAGCGGCAGCGCACCGTGCTGGCTGCGCACCAACGCCGACGGCTCCCGCCTGTATGTCTCGAACACCGGCGACTCGTCGATCACCGTGTACGACACCACCGACCCACTGGCTCCGAAGGAGATCCAGAAGCTGACCCTCAAAGGCGAAGGCAGCCCTTTCCAGATCGAGTTCGATCCGCGCGGCAACTACCTTTACGTCGTGAACCAGCGCGCCATCGCGTCCACCCCGATCGGCCAGGGCAACACCTTGCACACGCTGAGGGTCAATGCCAATGGCCATCTGACCGAGCCCGGTTCGCCCACCGTGCTCGACCTGCCGCTCGGCACACGGCCACAGGGACTGGCGACGTTCTGACCCGGACCGGCCGACACCCGGGCGGCCGGGGCGAGACATCGGGGTGAGACCGACAATCGGCGGATGTCGCAGTATTTCGAGGTCCACCCCGACAACCCCCAAGGCCGGCTGCTCAAGCAGGCCGCACAGATCCTGCACGGCGGAGGCGTGGCCGCGATTCCGACCGACTCGAGCTACGCCCTGGTCTGTCACCTCGACGACAAGGCCGCGGCCGAGAACCTGCGGCGCATCCGCGGCGTCGACGACAAGCACCACCTGACGCTGCTGTGCCGCGACCTGAGCGAGCTGGCCAGCTACGCGCGGGTCGACAACCGCCAATACCGGTTGCTCAAGATGGGCACGCCGGGGCCTTACACCTTCATCCTGGAGGCCACCAAGGAAGTGCCGCGCCGCGTCTCGCACCCGTCGCGCCGCACCATCGGCCTGCGGGTGCCCGACCACCGCGTGACGCAGGCCCTGCTGGCGGAACTCGGCCAGCCGCTGCTCGCCACCACCCTCATCCCCCCCGGCGACACCGAGCCGATGAACGACCCCCACGAGATCCGCGCCCGCTTCCAGAAGCTGATCGACGCGGTGGTGGATGCGGGGGCCTGCGCGATGCAGCCGACGACGGTGATCGACCTTACCGCGGCGGTGGCGGTGCTGGTGCGGCGCGGGCGCGGTGATCCGGGGATCCTGGGCCTGGATGCGACGGCAGAGTCGGGCGCATAGCTGGGGTCGATGCCCGCGCACCTCATCCCATCCATCGGTTGCTGGACCCTGGAGCGGGTTGCAGTCTCTCGACCGCGCAGGGCCGCGGCACTACTCGAGGGTCTTTTCCGGTGTCGGCACCGGCAGCGCCTCGTCCGGCACCTTGGCGACATCGGAGGCATGCTGTTCCATGTGCGTCTTCTTGCCAGGCTGCGGCGTCTTGTCCGCGCCAGGCGCGATCTCCTGATCGCGATGTTTCTTCTCTTGCTGGACCTTCTTGTCGTGGGCGATGTTGCGCGGGTCGGTCATGGCGTGCTTTCGGGAGATGGGCCAGCATCGTCCCCCGCGCATCGTGAGTCACGGGTAGGACAACTCGACATTCAGTCCCGGAGGAGGCCGGGCGGGTCTCGATACACCGCCGGGGCCTTGACACACGCCGATGCCATCGCCTAAAGTGATATCACTTTGACATCTGACGCACGGGGTGCGTCTGACCGACCGGCGGCGGTTCCCCGGCTCCACAGAAAGTCACCCACATGGACCAGCCCGCCTCCCGCGAGCGCCCCGCATCGGCGCGCAACGGCTTCGTCTTTCTCGGGATCGCGGTGCTGTCGATCGGCATCGGCAGCTGGTTGATCCTGGCGCGTCCGGCCCCGTTCAGCGTCGCGCTGTTCGTCGTCGCGGCCCTGCTGACCGCCGGCTGCCTGGCGGGTCTGTACATGCTGCAGCCCAACCAGGCGGCGCTGCTCACGCTCTTCGGCAGCTACCGCGGCACCGACCGTGGCGACGGGCTGCGCTGGGCCAATCCGTTCTACGTGAAGCGCACGGTGTCGGTCCGCGCCCGCAACTTCAACAGCGAGAAGCTGAAGGTCAACGACCTGCGCGGCAACCCGATCGAGATCGCGGCGGCCATCGTCTGGCGCATCGAGGATACGGCGCAGGCGACCTACGACGTCGACAACTACGAGGCCTACGTGCTGACCCAGGCCGAGTCGGCGCTGCGCCACCTGGCGCTGAGCTATGCCTACGACAACCTCGACGAGCCGAGTGCCGGCAAGGCGCAAGAGGTGACACTGCGCTCGGGCACCGACGAGGTGGCGGCGGCCCTGCGCGAAGAACTCCACGCGCGCTTCGCGCAGGCCGGCATCGTGGTGGTCGACGCCAAGCTGACGCACCTGGCGTATGCGCCCGAGATCGCCGGCACCATGCTGCGCCGCCAGCAGGCCGAGGCGGTGATCGCAGCGCGGACCAAGATCGTGCAGGGCGCGGTGGGCATGGTCGAACTGGCGCTCAACGGCCTGGCCGAACGCGGCTTGCTGCAGCTCGACGACGAGCGCAAGGCGGCGATGGTGAGCAACCTGCTGGTGGTGCTGTGTTCAGACCACGACGCCACGCCGGTGGTCAACGCGGGCACGCTCTACAACTGAGAGGCCGACCGCAACTCGACGACGCGGCGATGGCCAGCCCCGACAAGAAATCGTTCCTGCTGCGCATCGACCCGCAGCTGTGGGCCGAGATCGAGCGCCTGGCTGCAGCCGAGTTGCGCAGCGTGAACGCGCAGGTCGAGTACCTGCTGCGCGAGGCCTTGCGCCAGCGCACCGGCGGCCGCTCGGCCGCGTCGGCGACACGCAAACCGGCGTCGTCGCCCCGCCGTTGAGCGCGACGCGACGCGCTGGCAATCAGGGCACGAGTCTGGCCAGACCGAACTGCCACAGCAGGAAACTGTAGACGTCGGCCTGCTTGCTGGTGCGCTGGCCTTCGGTGCTGCCGATGCCGTGGCCGGCCTGGCGGTCCAGGCGCAACAGCACCGGCTTGCCGCTGCTGGTCGCGGCCTGCAATCGCGCCGCCGCCTTGGCGCTGTGCCACACGTCGACCCGCGGATCGTTCAACCCGTGGTTGAACAGCACCGCCGGATAGGCGACGCCGTCGCGAATCTGGTGGTAGGTGCTCATCTCCAGCAGCGCCGGAAACTCGGCCGGGTTGCGTGCCGAGCCGAACTCCGAGATGTTGGTGATGCCGTTGGCCGAGTCCTCGGCCCGCACCGCATCCATCACGCCGACCTCGAACACCGCCGCGGCGAAGAGCTCGGGCGCGGTGGTGACGGCGCGGCCGACGAAGATGCCGCCAGCGCTGCCGCCCGAGATGCCGAGCGTCGCCGGCGACGCGTAGCCCTGCTCGATCAGCCAGCGCGCGCAGGCGATGCCGTCCTTCCAGGTGT
>JBDSZM010000472.1:0-3892 GCA_039925165.1 Burkholderiaceae bacterium | reverse complement strand
CGCCTGACGCCGCTGCCGCAGCGTCCGGCACTGCTGCAGGCGCTGCCCCGCTTCTTCGCGCGCAGCGCCGACCGCAAGGCCGTCGCCGAGTTGCTGGCCAAGGTGCTCGAGCCCTACCTCGACGCGCCCGGCACGCAGGCGGCCGCGAAGGTCGCGCTCGGGCGCAGCTGGCTGGCCGCCCTCGACACCGAAAAGGCCCTTGACCTCGCCCGGCGCGCGCACGCGGCCGAGCCTGCGTCCGAGGGCCCGGCTTTGCTCGCGCTGGAGATGCTGCCGGGGACGCCCGCAGCCGAGGCCGTAGTTACCGACTACCTGGCCGCGCGTCCCGTGGACACCAACACGCGCCTGCTCTACGTGCGCATGCTCGCCGGCTCGCAGCGCTACCCTGAAGCGGTGACGCAGCTGGAGGGGCTCACGCGCCGCGAACCGCAACTGGCGCCGCCGTGGCTCACGCTGGGCGCTCTGCAGCTCGAACTCCGGCATCCCGTCGAGGCGATCGCCGCACTGCGCCAGTACGTCACGCTGGTCGAAGGCGGCAGCCCGGTCTCGATCGTGCCGGCGGCGCCTGCGGCGCCCGTGGACGACGACGCGCCCACCTCCCAGGCGGTAGCGTTGACGCAGGCCTGGCTGATGCTTGCCCAGGCCGCGGAACAGCAGAAGGACTATCCAGCGGCGGAGAGGTGGCTGGCCCGAATCGACAACCCGCAGCGCGCGCTCGAAGTCCAGCTGCGCCGGGCTTCGATGCTCGCCCGCCAGGGCAAGCTCGACGAAGCGCGCGCCTCTATCCGCCGCGTACCGGAACAGAGTCCCACGGACGCCCGGGCCAAGCTGCTGGCCGAGGCGCAGCTGCTGCGCGACCAGAAAGCGTGGAGCGAGGCAGAGAAGGTTCTCACCGCGGCGAACCGGCAGTTTCCCGACGACGTCGACCTGCTGTACGAGCAGGCGATGATGGAAGAAAAGCTCGACCGCGTCGACGAGATGGAGCGGCTGCTGCGCCGGGTGATCGCGCTCAAGCCCGACCACCAGCATGCCTACAACGCGCTCGGCTATTCGTTCGCCGAACGCAAGATCCGCCTGCCGGAGGCACGACAGCTGATCCTCAAGGCGCTCGAGATCAGCCCCGGCGAGCCGTTCATCACCGACAGCCTCGGCTGGGTCGAGTACCGGCTCGGCAACCAGGCGGAGGCGCTGAGGCTGCTGCGGCGCGCCTACGAGGCCCGGCCCGACCCGGAGATCGCCGCCCACTTCGGCGAGGTCCTCTGGGCAGCGGGCGAGGTCGAGGAGGCGCGGCGGGTGTGGCGCGAAGGTCGTTCGCGCGACGCGAGCAACGACGTCCTGAAGGAGACGCTGGCACGCCTGCGCGTCGAGCTGTGACGCGGTCGCGAGAATCGATCTCGGCTGCAGCGCCTGCGCGTCGAACCATGAGTCCATCGCGAGGAACGATCGCGGTTGGCGCGCACTTGCGCCGCGCCCTCGTCGCCGCGGCGGCCAGCGCGGTCCTCGCCGGGTGCGTCTCGCTGCAGCGTGGCGCGGAACCTGGCGGCGGCGAGACCCTTGCCGGGCGGCTCTCGATCCGCGTGGACGAAGAAATGGCGCCGGCGCGCTCGCTCACCGCCGGATTCGAGCTACGCGGCAATCCACGCGCCGGCCGTCTCGACCTGGCAACGCCGCTCGGCAGCGTGCTGGCGCAGGCGCGCTGGTCGCCGACCAGCGTGGTCCTGGCGACGCCGCGCGGCGAGACCGAATACACCGATCTCGACGCCCTGACCCGCGCGGCCCTCGGCGAGAGCCTGCCGCTGGCGGCCCTGTTTGACTGGCTCCATGGCCGTCCCTGGCCGGGGGCTCCGAGCCGGCCCGCTCCAGCCGGCAACGGCTTCATCCAGCTCGGCTGGGCCGTGGACCTGACCCGCTACGACGAGGCGCTGGTCTCCGCACGCCGAGACGATCCGTTGCCGGTGACGACGGTGCGGATCAAGCTGGACCGGCCCTGAGAACCCCATGGCGCTGCGCTCGCTGCTCGACGTCGCCGCGCCGGCGAAACTCAACCTCTTCCTCCATGTGGTCGGGCGGCGCGCCGACGGCTATCACCTGCTGCAGTCGGTGTTCGTGCCGATCGACTGGTGCGACACCCTGCACTTCGAGCGCCGCGACGACGGCGCACTGGCGCGCCACGACCTCGGCGCAGCGCTCCCCGCAGACGACCTGTGCCTGCGCGCCGCGCGTGCTCTCCAGGCCGCCAGCGCGACGCCGCTGGGCGCCGACGTCTCGATCGACAAGCACATCCCCTCTGGCGCCGGCATGGGCGGCGGCAGTTCGGACGCCGCCTCGACCCTCCTGGCCCTCAACCGCCTGTGGATGCTGGATTGGCCGCTCGCGCGGCTGGCCGCCCTCGGTCTGACCCTGGGCGCCGACGTGCCCTTCTTCCTCGGTCCGGGCCCCGCACTGGTGGAAGGCATCGGCGAGAAGCTGACGCCGCTCGCGTTGCCGCCGCGCTGGTACGGGGTCCTCAAGCCCGCCGCAGGCATCGAAACCCGGGCGCTTTTTGCCAGTCCGCAGCTGGGCCGTAGCAGCGAAGCTGATATAGTCGAGGGTTTATCTGAGTGCGGTTTCGGCCCGAGAGTCCACAGGGTCCGCTGCGAGGTCCAAAAGGCACTCGCCGCCGGGACTTTTGGACGCAACGACCTGCAGGCAGCGGCGACGGCGGCATGTGCCGAAGTGCCGCAGGCGCTGGAACTGCTGCACAGGGAGTTCGGCAACGGCCGGATGACAGGGTCAGGCAGCGCGGCGTTCGCGCTGGCAGGTGATGGCGAAATGCCGGACGGCCGGTTGCCGCCGGAGCTGCCGCAGGGCTGGACAGGCAGAATGTGCCGCAGCCTGGTTGCGCATCCGTTGCGCGGCTGGGCGAATTGACAGATTGAAGGTGGACCGGGAAGCCGGGCACCGCGGTTGAAGGTCCGGCGCGCAAACGTCGGCCCTGTGTAGGGGAGTCGCCAAGTTGGTCAAGGCATCGGATTTTGATTCCGACATGCGAGGGTTCGAGTCCTTCCTCCCCTGCCAAATCGTTTCGTTTCCGGTGCAACAGGGTGCGCGGTCGGGTGCTTGAGCCCCCGCGCATCGACGGAGTCCACGTGCTATTCAACACCGTTCTGTTCACCGGCAACGCCAATCCCGGGCTCGCGCAGCAGATCGCCAGCAGCCTGGGAATCGAGCTCGGCAAGGCCAAGGTCGGGCGGTTCTCCGACGGCGAGGTCGACGTCGAGATCCAGCAGAACGTGCGTGCGCGCGACATCTTCGTGGTCCAGCCGACGTGCGCGCCGACCAACGAGAACCTGATGGAGCTGTGCATCATGGTCGACGCGATCAAGCGCGCGTCCGCCCGCCGGGTCACCGCCGTGATCCCGTACTTCGGCTATGCGCGCCAGGACCGCCGGCCACGCTCGACGCGCGTGCCGATCAGCGCCAAGGTCGTCGCCAACATGCTCGAGGCCGTCGGCGTCGAGCGGCTGCTGACAATGGACCTGCACGCCGACCAGATCCAGGGCTTCTTCAACATCCCGGTCGACAACATCTACGCCTCGCCGGTGCTGTTGTCGGACCTGCAGAGCAAGCGCTACACGGATCTGGTGGTGGTCTCACCCGACGTCGGCGGCGTGGTGCGGGCGCGGGCGCTGGCCAAGCAGGCCAACTGCGAGCTCGCGATCATCGACAAGCGCCGGCCGAAGGCCAATGTCTCCGAGGTGATGCACGTCATCGGCGACATCGAAGGTCGCAACTGCGTGATCATGGACGACATGATCGACACCGCCGGCACCCTGGTGAAGGCGGCCGAGGTGCTGAAGGAGCGTGGCGCGCTCAAGGTCTTCGCCTACTGCACGCACGCGGTCTTCTCGGG
>JBDSZM010000471.1:0-3550 GCA_039925165.1 Burkholderiaceae bacterium | reverse complement strand
CGCGAGCTTGACGACCACCGGCACCTGGCGCTGCGCGAGGTTGAGCTTGGCGAGGCCCTGGTCGTAGTCGCCGGCAGTGGCGATGCGCAGCGTATCGGCGATCGCCGCCGAGGTCACGCCCAGGTCGGCGGCGCGCGCGAAGTCGGGCCGCACGATCAGCTCGGGCCGCACCAGGCTCGAGGTCGACACCACGTTGCCGATCCCGGGCAGGCTGCGCAACTCGCGCTCGACCACGCGGGCGTGGGCCGACAGCGCAGCGCCGTCCTCGCCGGCCAGCACCAGCACGTATTTCTCGCTCGAGCCGCCGAAGCCGACCTTGACCCGCGCGCCCGGAAGTGCCTCGAGCGCGGTCCGCAGCTCGCCCTCGACCGTCTGCTTGGTGACGCCGCCGCGATCCGCACGCGGGGTCATGTTGATCGTCAGCGTCGCCTTGCGGACCTCGGATGCGCCGGCCGGCGCGAACGGGTCGGCGCCGGTGCTGCCGCCGCCGACCGCGGTGTAGACCAGCTTGACGTTCGGGTTGCGCTGCACGATCAGGCGCGCCTGCTCGGCCGCGGCATAGGTCTGCTCGAAGGTCGCGCCCGGCGGCAGGTCGATCGCGACCTGGGTCTGCGACAGGTCGTCCGGCGGGATGAAACCGGTCGGCAGCAGCGGCAACAGCATGAACGAGCCGACCAGGAAGGCGGTGGCGGCGGCGGTCGTGAGCACGCGGTGCTTCAGGCAGGCGCGGACCCAGCGCATGTAGATGCGGATCCACGCGCCCTCGGGTCGCTCCTTGGTCGGCGGCCGCAGCACATAGGCGGCCATCATCGGCGTCAGCACGCGCGCGACCACCAGCGACATGAACACCGCGATCGCCGCGGTCCAGCCGAACTGGACGAAGAACTTGCCCGCCACGCCGCTCATGAAGGCGGTCGGCAGGAATACCGCGATCAGCGTGAAGGTGGTGGCGATGACCGCCAGGCCGATCTCGTCGGCCGCCTCCATCGCGGCCTGGAACGGCGTCTTGCCCATCGCCAGGTGCCGCATGATGTTCTCGATCTCGACGATTGCATCGTCGACCAGCACCCCGACCACGAGCGACAGCGAGAGCAGCGTCACCACGTTGAGGGTGAAGCCGAACCAGTGCATGAGCGCGAAGGCCGGAATGATGGACAGCGGCAGCGCGGTGGCCGCCACCAGCGTGGCGCGCCACGAGCGCAGGAAGATCCAGACCACCAGCACCGCGAGCGCCGCGCCTTCGAGCAGCAGCAGCATCGAGCCGTGGTAGTTCTCCTCCACCGGGTCGACGAAGTTGAAGGCTTCGGTGAGCGTGATGTCGGGGTGCGCCGCCTTCAACTGTTCGAGCTGCGCGCGCACGCCGGCCGCGACATCGACCTCGCCGGCGCCCTTGGTGCGCGTGATCTCGAAGCCGACTACCGGCTTGCCGTCGAGCAACGCGGCCGAGCGCTTTTCCGCCACCGTATCGGCGACGCGCGCGACCTGGTCGAGGCGGATTCGCCTGCCGTCGGCGAGCGCGATCTCGAGCCGCGCGAGCTCATCGGCCGAGGCGACGGTGGCGAGGGTGCGCACCGACTGCTCGGCGCCGCCGATGTTGGCGCGCCCGCCCGAGGCCTCCTGCTGGACCTGGCGCAACTGGCGCGAGATGTCGGCCGCGGTCGCGTTCAGCGCCTGCAGGCGGGCCGGATCGAGCTCGACCTCGACCTGGCGCGTCACGCCGCCGACCCGCGCCACCGCGCCCACGCCGCGCACGCTCAGCATCTGCTTGGTGACGGTGTTGTCGACGAACCAGGAGAGCGCCTCGTCGTCCATCCGAGGCGAGGCGACGGTATAGGTCAGGATCGGCGAGCCGGCCAGCTCGACGCGGGACACGGTCGGGTCGCGCAGGTCGCTCGGCAGGTCGGAGCGCACCCGCGCCACCGCCGAGCGCACGTCGTCGACCGCCTCCTGGGTCGGCTTCTCGAGCCGGAACTCGGCCGTCAGCGTGACCGCGCCGTCCTGCACCTTGGTGTAGATGTGCTTGATGCCCTGCAGCGTCGCGACCGAGTTCTCGATCTTCCGCGCCACCTCGGTCTCGAGCTGCGACGGCGACGCGCCGGGCAGGCTCGCGGTGACGACCACGCTGGGCAGGTCGATGTCGGGAAACTGCTGGATCTTCATGGCGCGAAACGCCACCGTGCCGACCAGCGTGAGCAGGATGAACAGCAGCATCCCGGGGATCGGGTTGCGGATCGACCAGGCGGAGACGTTCATGGCACGCTCCCCTTCAACGCGACGCGGACGCGGAGACCGGCGTGCCGGCGGTGGCGGGTGCCATGGCGCCGGGGCGCGCGGCGGCCGATGCCGCGGGCGTGGGCGCAGGGGTGGCGACCACCCGCACCACGTCTCCGTCGCCCAGGAAGCCGCCACCGCTCGCGACCACGCTGGCGGTCGGCGCCAGCCCACTGGCGATCTCGATCCGGTCGCCGAGGCGACGTCCGACGCTGACCTTGGTCTGCGCGACCCGGCCGTCGGCCCCGACCTGCAGCACGTAGCTGAAGCCATCGCGCAGCAGCACCGCGCTCTGCGGCAGGGTCAGGCCCTCGGCGCTGCCGACCTCGAACTCGCCGCGCGCGAACATGCCGGCGCGCGCCGCATCGGAGCGTGGCAAATCGACGTAGACGATGCCGTTGCGGGTCTGCGGGTCGACCGTCGGCGCGACCATGCGGACCTTGCCGGCCAGGCTGACGCCGCTGGCCGGCGTCAGCGTGACCGGCATGCCCACCCGGACCTTCGCCATGTCGTCGGCCGCCACCTCGGCGCGCCACTCGAGCCGGCCCTGGCGAATCATGCGGAACAGCTCCTGCCCGGCCGGCAGCACGGCTCCGACAGTGGCGCTGCGGGCCGAGATAACGCCCGCGTCGGGCGCCAGCACCTGGGTCTGGCGCAGCCGCAACTGCTGGGCCTGGCCGAGCGCGCGTTGGGCGTCGAGCCTGGCCTTGGCGGTGCGCTCGGCGGTCAGGTACTGGTTGATCTGCTGGGCCGACAGCGCGCCGCTCGGCTGCAGGTCGCGCGCCCGCTGCGCGTTGAGCGCGGCTTCGGCGAGCAGGCCCTCGGCCTCGGCCAGCGCGGCGCGGGTCTGCGCCGCCTCGGCCTGCACCGTGTCGGCCGCGAAGGTGGCGAGCACCTGGCCGCGCTGCACCACGTCGCCGACGTTGACCCGCACCTCGGCCAGCCGCAGGCCGTTGGTCTCGGTGCCGACGCTCGCCTCCTGCCAGGCCGCGAGGCTGCCGTTGGCGGTGAAGCGCAGCGGCAGTGTGACGCGCTGCAGCTGGGTCGCGGTGACGGTCAGCGCCGGCTTGGGCGGTGCCGGCTTCTTGTCTTCGGCGGCGCGCGCGCCGAGCCCGATCGCGGCACCGGCGACCAGCAGGATCGTGAAGACGCCGGCGGCCGTGATGGCCAGGGCGTCGCGGCGGGCCGGAACGACCTTCAATCTTGGAGTGTTCATGAGGTCCAGCCGCCCCCGAGGGCGCGGTAAAGGTTGATCCAGGCGAGCAGGCGCTCGCGCGAC
>JBDSZM010000470.1:0-3858 GCA_039925165.1 Burkholderiaceae bacterium | reverse complement strand
GGGTCGTCATGGACGTAGATCCTATCTGCTAACGATTGATGCGCAGCACATGCGGCGCATGCAGCAACACTCAAGAAACGATCAGGGGGATTTCTAACGAAGCCCGCTGCGAGAACCGCAACAGGATAGAAGGAGATCACGAACAACCACTGTCTTGCGCATAACTGTGCCGCGAATGTACACGATGATGAGCCCGCACGCCGCTGATCCCCCAAAATCGACCTCATGATTGACGCATCTTCACCACCTGCCTGGAAGCACGACGGCGTGCGCGTGGTCGGCCCCGACCAGCTCGACGCCAACACCGCGCAGACGCCTGGCATGGACCGCAAGGCCGCGATCGACTTCGCACGCGTGGGCGCACAGAAGCTGTGGGCCGGCACCGTTCACATTCATCCCGATGCCAAGACCGGTGCGCATCACCATGGCGCCCTCGAGAGCGTCATCTACGTCGTCAAGGGCCGCGCCCGCATGCGCTGGGGCGACGCGCTCGAGTTCACCGCCGAGGCGGGCGCGGGCGCCTTCATCTACATCCCGCCCTACGTCCCGCATCAGGAGATCAACGCCAGCCCGACCGAGGTGCTCGAGTGCGTGCTGGTGCGCAGCGACGGCCAGTCGGTCGTCGTGAATCTGGAAATCGCCGCCGTCGAAGCGCCACAGACCGTGGCGTGGGTCGATCCGATCCACCGCAATCCCAAGGAGTCATCATGAACATCATCAAGACGCTGCTCGCATCGGGCGTGCTCGCCACCTTCGCCGGCCTGGCTTCGGCGGGCAACATCAGCCTGAGTGTCTCGGGCGAGGTGAGCCCCGGGGTCTACGGCCGGGTCGATGTCGGCCCGACGCGTCCGGTGCTGGTGTACGAGCAACCGGTGATCATCACGCGCCCGGTGCGCGTGGTGTCGGCGCCACCGCCGCCGCTGTATCTCGCCGTGCCGCCTGGCCACGCGAAGCACTGGTCCAAGCACTGCGGCCGCTACAACGCCTGCGCCCGCCAGGTCTATTTCGTCCGCTCGTCCGAGTACGCGCCGGTCTATGTCGACCGTGGGCAGTATCGCGATCACGACCGCTACGAGGAGCGTCACGACGGCCACGGCAAAGGCAAGGACAAGGAGAAGGAGAAGGGCAAGGGCAAGGGCCACGGCCGCGGTCACGACAAGCACTGAGCACGGGCGATGCGACTGTCGGTCCTCGACCAATCGGCGTCGGTCAGTGGCAGCACCGAAGACGCGGCGATCCGGGACACGCTCGACCTTGCGCAGCACTGCGAGCGGCTCGGCTATCACCGCTTCTGGTTGAGCGAGCACCATGCGCTGCCCACCATCGTCGGCAGCGCGCCCGAAATCCTGATGGCGGCCATCGCGGCGCGCACGCAGCGCATTCGCATCGGCAGCGCCGGCGTGATGCTGCCGCATTACAGCGCGCTCAAGGTGGCCGAGCAGTTCCGCGTCCTCGAGGCGCTGGCGCCCGGGCGGATCGACCTCGGTGTGGGGCGCGCCCCGGGCGGCGACATGCGCACCGCGCGGGCGCTCAACCCGCATGCCTCGGGCGGCGCGGAAGACTTCCCGGAGCAGGTGCGTGACCTGCAGGCCTGGACCTCGCAGCCTTCGCACCTCGGCATCGCGGCGCTGCCGCGCGGCCCGCACGCGCCCGAGGTCTGGATCCTCGGCAGCTCCGACTACGGCGCGCAACTCGCCGCGCACTTCGGGCTGCCCTATGCCTACGCCTATTTTTTCGTCGACGGGCAGGGCGTGGAGCAGGCGCTCGACCTCTACCGCCGGCTCTACAAGCCGAGCGTTCGCCACCCGGTGGCGCAGCCGACGATCTGCGTCTGGGCGCTCGCAGCAGACCGTCACCACGAGGCGGTTCGTCATGCGACGAGCCGCGAGCGCTGGCGCGTCGACCGTGCACGCGGCGTGCTCGGCCCGCTGCAGTCGCCCGATGCGATCGCGCAGCAGGCCTATTCCGCGGCCGACCTGTCCACCGTCGAGGCGATGCGGCGCAAGGCGCTGGTCGGCACCGGGGCCGAAGTGGCCGGCATGATCCGCGGCTTGGGCGCGGCGCTCGGGCTCGACGAGATCGTCGTCAACACCTGGGCCCACGATCCCGCGGTGCGGCGCCATTCCTACGCGCTGCTGGCGCGCGAGTTCGGGCTCGGCGCGTGACCGCCACCGCGCATCCCATCGCCTTCGAACTGCGCGGCGAGTACATCGCGCTCGACGCGCTGCTCAAGGTGACCGGTCTCGCGCCCAGCGGTGGTGCGGCCAAGGCGATGGTCGGCGATGGGCAGGTCAGCGTGGACGGGCAGCCCGAGTCGCGCAAGACCTGCAAGATCCGCGCGGGCCAGTCGGTCAGCGTGGCGGGGGTGTCGGCGCCGATCCAGGTGCTTGCCGCGCCACCGGTCGACCGTAGGTGAGGCGGCGCCAGGCCGCCTCCAGCGGACCGCGCTCGTGGCGGCTGAGCCACCACATGCTGAACGGCACCTGGATGCCGCAGAAAAGCGCGAGCGCCAGGGCGATTTGCGTGCCGGTGTCGGCGCGGCCCCACCAGCCGCCGCCCCAGCCGTAGAAGATCGAGGTGGCGAGCACCGTCTGCAGCAGGTAGTTGGTGAGCGGCATGCGCCCGGTCGCAGACAGCGGCGCGAGCCGCGCAGCCCAGCCCGGCGCCTGGACCAGCAGTGCGACGCTGAGCGCGTAGCCGAACATCAGGCCGAGCCGGCCGACCGTCTGCAGCTCGTTGAGCAGAGCGCTGAGCGGCGTCGGCTCCTGGCTGTCGATGCCCAGGCTCAGATAGGCGAGGGTGGCCGATGCGCCGGTCGCCAGCAGCAACGCTCGCCAGCGCCGCATCGGTTCGACCAGCGTCGGCAGCCGCGTGACCCAACCGCGCCGGCCGATCAGATAACCGAGCCACAGTGGCGTGCCCATCTGGACATAGAACATCAGCATGCTCCACAGTCCGAGCGGCGAGCTGTAGGCCCAGGCCAGCATGCGACCGTTCTCGCGTGCGGTGTCGCCGAAGCTTCCGCTACCGTAGGCGAGCCGGTTGCTCGCTTCCAGCGCCTCGTACTCGAGCACCGCCAGGTTCTCGGTGTCCATCGGCAGCAGCGCGGCGCGCAAGTACACCGCGACCGCCGGGAACAGCACCCCCGCCACGACCAGGCCGACCAGCACGCGGTCCGGCGCGCGTCGCAACAGCAACAAGCCCAGGCCGAGGATCGAGTAGACGAACAGCACGTCGCCCGACCAGAACACCGATGCGTGCAGCAGCCCGAGCCCCATCAGCACCAGCAGGCGGCGCAGGTAGATGCGCGCGCCGTGATCCGGGCGCGCGGCCTCCAGTCGATCGAGTTGCAGCGCGAAGCCGATGCCGAACAGCAGCGCGAACATCGCGTTGAACTTGCCGGCGATGAGGAGGTCGCGGAGCAAGGTGACGCCGTCGATCGGGTGCTGCGCGAACAGCGAGTCGCCGAAGCTCGGCATGTTCATGATGAAGATGCCGAGCAGCGCCACCCCGCGCAGGACGTCGAGCACCGGCAGCCGCGCGTCGGCGCCGAGCGGGCCGGCAGAAGGCGGCGGGGGTGCGGGAACGGACATGGGCGGCGGTGCGGTCGGGGCGCTCGACTATGAGGCCAGTGTGCGATGCACCGCACGGCGGGCGACGCCACAATCGCCGTCGAGCCCATCCCGAGGAGCCACCATGTTCGACACCGCCATCGCCGGCAGCCTGCCCAAGCCCGCCTGGCTGGCCGAGACCCGCAAGCTGTGGCCGCAGTGGAAGGCCGAGGGCGCCGAGCTCGACGCCGCCAAGGCCGATGCGACGCTGCTGTGGATCAAGGCACAGGAAGATGCCGGCCTCAGC
>JBDSZM010000469.1:0-5338 GCA_039925165.1 Burkholderiaceae bacterium | reverse complement strand
GGGGCGCCGCGGTGCCGTGTTTGAGTAGAAAGCAGATCGATCATGAGTTTCCAGAACCTCGGCTTGCACGAAGCCCTCATCAAAGCTGTGTCCGATTCGGGCTATGCGAGCGCCACCGAAGTCCAGCAGCAGGCGATCCCGCCGGCGATGGCCGGCACCGACCTGATGGTCTCGGCCAGCACCGGCAGCGGCAAGACGGCGTCCTTCATCCTGCCGGCGCTGCAGCGCGTCCTCGCCTCGCGCCAGGACAACACCAAGCGGCGCGAGAAAGGCATCGTTTACGGCCCGCGCATTCTCGTCCTGTGCCCGACCCGCGAACTCGCGATGCAGGTCGCCAAGGCGGCCGGCACCTACGGCCGCTACGTGCAGGGCCTGCGCGTCGCGACCGTCGTCGGCGGCGTGCCGTACCCGGCGCAGATCGCCGCGCTGCGTGGTCCGCTCGACGTCCTGATCTCGACCCCGGGACGCCTGATCGACCACATCCAGAGCGGCCGCTGCGTGCTCGACAACGTCGAGATGCTGGTCCTCGACGAAGCCGATCGCATGCTCGACATGGGCTTCATCGACGACATCAACCTGATCGCCGAGAAGATCCCCACGGCGCGCCAGACCGTGATGTTCAGCGCCACTTTCCTCGGCCATGTCGGCCGCCTCGCGCAGAACCTGCTGCGCGATCCGCTGCGCATCGACGTGGCGTCGCACACCGACACCCACGAGAACATCGAGCAGCGCCTGCACTGGGCCGACAACCACCATCACAAGAACGAGTTGCTGGACCACATCCTGACCCAGCGCGAGATGGAGCAGGCGCTGGTCTTCACGAGCACCCAGCGGGATGCCGACTGGCTCGCCGACCGCCTGGCCGACATGGGCCACCATGTCGCCTCGCTGCACGGCGGCCATCCCCAAGGCCGGCGCAACCGCGTGCTGCAAGGGCTGCGCAACAAGCAGCTCAAGATCCTGGTCGCGACCGATGTCGCCGCGCGCGGCATCGACGTGCCGAGCATCAGCCATGTCATCAACTACGGCCTGCCGATGAAGGCCGAGGACTATGTCCACCGCATCGGCCGCACCGGCCGGGCCGGCAAGAACGGCCTCGCGATCACGCTCGGCGAGCGCATGGACAGCGGCATGATCCGCCGCATCCAGCAGTTCACGACGCAAAACATTCCGGTCGCGACGATCGCCGGCCTGGAGCCGAAGAGCCCCGAGCCGCGCATGTTTCCGGCGCGTTCCGAAGGCGGCGCGCCGGGCGCCCGCTTCGCCAAGCCGGGCTTCGGTCCGGGCAAGGGCTACGCGAAGAAGCCGTACGTCGCGCGCGACCGCGGTCCCTTCGAGCGCGCCACGGTTGGCCACGAGGCGCGTGCGCCGCACGCCGACGCAGCCCGCAGCCCGTTCGATCGCCCGGCCGGTGCCGGTCGGGTCGACGTGAAAGGGCCCGGCATGGGCCCGCGCAGGACGGCCGGTCCGGCCGCCAAGCCGGCCTACAAGCCGAAGACGGCGCGCCCGAGCAGCTTCGACCGCTGATCGATTCGAGTTGTACCAAGGCCCGCTCGCGCGGGCCTTTTTTTACGCCCGACGTTCGTGCGGCGGGTGCGCCGAAGCGGTCCGGATCAGCGCCGCCGCACCACCGCCACGTCGACCGTCATGCCGAGGTAGTCGCCGCTCTGACCGAACCAGCTGCCGGAGATCGGCGGCGCCTGCGACGGATCGCGCGCGACGCCGACGCGGATGAGCTCGGTGCCGCCGAGCAGGTTGTTGGTCGGGTCGAACGGAACCCAGCCGGCGCCCGGCAGATAGGCCTGCAGCCAGGCGTGGGTCGCGCCCGCACCGACGATCGCCGGCGCGCCACGCTCGCCCGCACCGGCGTCAAGCGCCGGGTCGTACAGGTAGCCCGAGACGAACCGCGTCGCAAAGCCCAGACGACGCCCGGCTTCCATCATGAGCAGCGCGAAATCGCGGCACGAGCCGCCCGAGAGCGCCAACGTCTCGAGCGGTGTCTGAGTGCCTTCCTCGTCGCGGGCGCGATAGCGGAAGTTGGCCCGGATGTGCTGGTTCATCGCGACCAGCAGGTCACGCGTGCCGGTCGGACCGTCGGTGCGGATGAACTGGCGCGACCATGCGGTGAGCGTGCCATCGGGATCGTCGTGCTTGGGCCGCAGGTAGTGCTCGAGGTCGTAGCGCTCGTCCACGCTGTAGGCAAAGGGAAACCAGTGCGCGCTCGGCGACAGCGGCAGCTCGAGGTTGTGGGTGTGCGCGTGCTCGATCGTGAAGGTGCAGACGATGCTCAGCGCGTCGGCGCGCGACAGCGGTTGCACCAGCGCGACCGAATTCGAGTGCGGGTCCTGGATCATCCGCACGCTCGCCGCCGGACTCACGTCCAGGTCGGTCGCCAGCACCCGCAGATCGTGGCTGTCGCGCGGGCGGAACATCACGCGGTGCTCGCCGAAGCGCACCGGCGCGCGGTAGCGATAGACGGTGGTGTGGGTGATGTCGTAGCGGATCGCCATGACCTGGCCTGGTGCGCGCGTCCCGCCGCCGTGCCGCGGGGCGGGCGGGGCGGGCTCAGACGCCCAGCAACTCGACCTCGAACAGCAGGGTCGCATTCGGCGGGATCACTCCGCCGGCGCCGCGCGCGCCGTAGCCCAGCGCGGACGGGATGACGAGCGTGCGCTGGCCACCGACGGCCATGCCCTGCACGCCCTCGTCCCAGCCCTTGATCACCATGCCTTCGCCCAGGCCGAATTCGAACGGCTCGTTGCGGTCCTTGCTCGAGTCGAACTTGGCGCCCTTGACGCCGTCGTTGTAGAGCCAGCCGGTGTAGTGCACCGAGACCTGCTGTTTGGCGGTCGCGATGGGGCCGGTGCCCGTCAACGTGTCTTCGTATTGCAGGCCGGAGGCGGTCGTGATCATGGTCGGTCTTCCGTGTGGGTCGGTTCAGGGTTGCGCATCATGCCAGCGCATGCCCCACGGCATGGCGCGCTGCCCATTGCGTCGTCGCTGCGGCAAGCCATGGGTCGAGTTCGTGCGCTGCGACATCGAGCCCGAGCACGGCAGCGGCCCCCCGCAGCGCGGCCAGCGGGTCGGCCAGATCGAGCGTGGCGGCCGCATGCCGCTTGGACAGCTTCTCGCCGTCGCTGGTGCGTACCAGCGGGGTGTGCAGATAGCGCGGACGCGGCAGGCCGAGCACCTGCTGCAGATGGCGCTGGCGCGGCGTGTTGTCGGCCAGGTCCGCGCCGCGCACGACGTCGGTGACGCCCTGCGCGGCGTCGTCGACGACCACCGCCAGCTGGTACGCCCACGCGCCGTCGGCGCGGTGCAGCACGACGTCGCCGACCTGCGCCGAGACGTCCTGGCACTGCGGGCCGAGCCAGCGGTCGTGCCAGTCGATGACCAGCGCCTCGTCCGGGTGGCTGCGGTCGGGTGCGCACAGCAGCCGCGTCGCGCGCACCGGCTGGCCGTGCAGCCCGTTGCGGCAGGTTCCGGGGTAGACCCGCTCGGCGTGGCGCGCCCGCGGCCGGCCCTGCGCGGCCAGCACTGCTTCGATCTCGGCCCGGGAGCAGCCGCAGGGGTAGGCCCAGCCCGCCGCCAGCAGCCGCTCCAGCGCCGCCTCGTACAGGTTTGTCCGCTGTGATTGCCAGACCGGTGGCGCATCGCTCACCAGACCGCAGCGGCGCAGCTGTTCGATGATCTCGCGGTCGGCGCCGGGCACGCAGCGCGCGCGGTCGACGTCCTCGATTCGCAGCAGCCACCGACCGCCGTGGGCGCGCGCGTCGAGCCAGCTCGCCAGCGCCGCGACCAGCGAGCCCGCGTGCAGCGGTCCGGTCGGCGACGGCGCGAAGCGTCCGAGGTAGGGCACGGCCAGCGCAGGGGCTCGCGTCAGGGCGCGGCCGGCGCCGGTCGGGGCCGGCCGAGCAGTGCCTGCCGCGTCGTCGGATGCTCGAGTTGCGCCAGCCACCAGCGCAGCGCCAGGCCGAGCCCGGGGCTGCGCGGCCCGTGGCCTGCGGTCGCGACGGGCAGCCGCCAGGCATAGGCCAGGCGCGGTGCGGTCGGCGGACGCTGGACCGGCCGGGCCAGCAGGCGCCCGCTGGCCAGGTGCTCGCGCGCCAGCACTTCGGGCACGAAGCCGCAGCCCAGGCCACGCAACTGGGCATCGATCTTGTCCTGCATGCTGTCGACCGTGAGCACGTCCTGGCCGGGCAGCAGGTTGACGGTCAGCGGCGCCGCGCGCTGCGCGGAGTCGGCGACCGCGACGGCGCGGTGGCGCATCAGTTCGGCGTCGCCGATCGGCCCGTCGACGCCGGCCAGCGGGTGCTGCGGCGCAACCGCGAAGACGAACTCGAGCGTGCCCAGCTCCTTGCGCTGCAGGCCGCGCGCCGGACCCGGCTCGGCGGCGACGCCGATCGCCAGGTCGGCCTGCCCGGTGACGAGCGCCTCGATCGTTCCGCCCAGCACCTCGGTGCGCAGACGCAGCCGGGTCGGCGGTCCCTTGCCCGACCCGCTGGTGTCCGCCCGCGCACCGGCCGCCGGCCGGGCATCGACGGCGTAGAAACGCTCGCACAGGTCGAGCAGCGTGGCGCGCGAGACCACGTCGTCGGCGACCACCGTGAGCTGGGTCTCCCAGCCGGTCGCGACGCGCCGAACCCGGTTGGCGACGGCATCGGTCTCGGCCAGCAGGCGGCGCCCTTCGACGAGCAGTTCCTGCCCGGCCGCGGTGAATTCGGCCTGGCGCGAACGGCGATCGAAGAGCAGCACGTCGAGCGCCTCCTCGAGCTGGCGCACGTTGTAGGTCAGCGCCGAAGGCACCTTGCCGAGCTCGCGCGCCGCCGCCGCAAAACTGCCGGTGCGCGCGATCGCGTCCATCATCGCCAGGGCGTCCGGGGTCAGGGCATTGCGTGCGTTGGGCATCGGGGTCGGCGCGGTCACGGTCTGATCGGTTCATCTTATTTGAACGTGGCCATCACATCGGCGCAGTCCGCGGGTCCGGGCCGGTGGCTAGAGTCAGGGTCATGAAAACCTTGCGCAGATCTTCCGAACGCGGCTATGCCGATCACGGCTGGCTGAAGAGCTTTCACACCTTCTCGTTCGCCGGCTATCACGACCTGGCGCACATGGGCTACGGCGCCTTGCGCGTCATCAACGAGGACCGCATCGCCCCGGACAGCGGTTTCGGCACCCACTCGCACCGCGACATGGAGATCATCAGCTACGTGCTCTCGGGCGAACTCGCGCACCGCGACAGCATGGGCAACGGTGCGCCGGGCGGCGCGGCCGACGGCGTGATCGTGCCCGGTGACGTGCAGCGCATGAGCGCTGGGCGCGGCGTGAGCCACAGCGA
>JBDSZM010000468.1:0-3472 GCA_039925165.1 Burkholderiaceae bacterium | reverse complement strand
GGCCCGCCGCCCCTTGCGAACATAGTCTTGGTAAGACGGCACAGCGATCGCAGCAAGGATCGAAACGATCGCGACGACGATCATCAGTTCGATCAGTGTGAAACCGCGGCTGCGGATGGAACCTGGGGGCATGGTCACTCCTGGATGGGGCCGAGAATCGCACTGCGGCGACAGCGGGCGCTACACGGCGCCGACGAACGATCACTTCGACCGGACGAGCGGCGGCATGCCTTGGCGCTTCGTGACGGTTTGCACGGGTTTTTGAGAGCGGCTGATGCCAGAGGCTCAAACCATCTCCGCCAAAGCAGGCCTGACGGTCTACTTCCGGGTAGCGCCGTAGCCCGGACGCTTGCTGTCGTGCTTGACAACCAGGACCACGACCTCGTCCGCGCTCGCGCGGTAGATCACCGTATAAGGAAACACGCTCATACAGAAACCACGCCGACCAGCGGGTCGAAGCGCTCCGATACTCGGATGCTCGATCAGAAGTTGCGAGAGTCTTTTGAACTCGGCGATGAACCTTGCCGCCAACACGGCTGAACCCTCGCGTTGGTAGAACGCTGCTGCGTCTTCGATGTCTTTTTCAGCGCCAGGATGGAGCGTGACCTTCATTCGGGGAATCGCGCTTCCAGCTTCGCAATAGCAACGTCAAGGGACACTGGCTCCACGGTACCGGTCTCGATTTCTGCTTCTCGTTGGTCTGCAAGTGCATCCCACGCTGCTTCCGCCTCAGTGTCGACGTCGAGGCTGGCGATCAGCCGATCAAGGAGCCGTGCCCTGTCTTTCGGCAACAGGCGCAGGACTTCAGCCTGTAGCGTTTCGAGCGAGGTTGACATCAGTGTCTCCGCAGTGCGCAGGGTCTTCGTAAAGCATAGCTTGCCATAAGGTCGCAAACTGACTCGTCATCGACGCGAGACGGCAGCACTCCGGACCTGAAACCAACACGAAACATCTGGTTTCGCCACTTCCGCACGCCGAAGTGTTGCTCGCCCCCAATACAGGGTGTCGCTGCACCCGGGCGCGGCTGCGAAGCTTGTGGCGTCGAACCGATTCACAGCCGATGGAGAGACCTATGTCGCTGCTTGAAACCCTCACACAACGCTCGTTGTTCAGCGAAGCCAGCCTGTTGCAGGACCGTGAAGGCTATGCACCGCTGCCCTGGGAACTGACGCCGCCGCTCGCCTACGCCTACTGGACCCAGCGCGCCACGGTGCAGAGCGAACTGGGTCTGGCGCGCGAGCTGGCGGGGCTGCCGAACGTGACGCTGGCCGATCTGGCCGAGGTGTTCGAGCGCACGCCGCGGCGTCGCCGCTTCGACAGCGCACGCTTCGCGATTCCGGTCGGGGTCGGGATGCTGTTCGTCGGCGCGCTGGCGTGGATGCTCTTCGCGGCGCTGCCGCTGGCCGGCACCGCCGCCGGCAGCGTGGTGCAGTCGGTCGGCATCGGCGCCCTCGCGGCCGGCCTGCTGGCGGTGGCGGTCGGCGCGCTCGCCGCCTTCAACATGATGCCGCTCGACGTGGCGCACGGACGTCTCGGCCTGGTGGTGGGACTGCTCAACGAGCAGCACCCCTGGCTCTACAAGGCGGCGCGGTTGGCGCAGACGCCGGCGGCCGAGGCTTATCGCCAGCGCGTGCTCAACGAGCGCGGCGCGCTGCGCGGCGTGGACCATCTGATGATGCGCGAGATCGTGCGCGGTTACGAGGCGTTGGAGCTGACCCAGCTCTCGCGCAACGTGGTCGAGGAACTGCAGCGGGTTGCGGTCCTGCCCGAGCCGTCGGCACCGCGCCTGGTGGCGGTGCCCGCCGGCGACGCGGGCGCCTTGAGCGCGGCGCGTTAAGCTCGCGAACGCGCTGCGCGCCCGAGCGCAAAAACAGCAACGGCGCCTGCGGGCGCCGTTTTTCGTTGTCGATCCGCTCGCGTGACCCGAGCCACCGGAGACGTCATGACCGCCGCTCTACGAACCTTCGCCCTTGCGCCGCTGCGCGCCGCCATGATCGAGCTGGTGCAGGGCTTCGGCGCCGACGCCGAAGAGACGGCGCTGGTCGTCGACAACCTGCTCGAGGCCAACCTGCGCGGCCACGACTCTCACGGCATCGGCATGCTGCCGCGCTATGCGGACGCCTACCTGGAGGGCGGGCTCAAGCCGGGTGCGCGGCCGGTGGTGCGCATCGACCACGGCGCGCTGGTCGCGCTCGACGGCCAGGCCGGGTTCGGGCAGGTGGTGGGGCGCGACGCGATGCGGCTCGCGATCGACCGGGTGCGCACCCACGGCAGCTGCATCATGGCGCTGTCCAACGCCCACCATCTGGGCCGCATCGGTGCCTGGGCCGAGATGGCGGTCGCGGCAGGGCTGGTGTCGGTGCACTTCGTCAACGTGATCTCGCGACCCATCGTCGCGCCCTGGGGCGGTGGCGACGGTCGCTTCGGCACCAATCCGTTCGCGGTGGGCATTCCGGTGCCGGGCGGCGAGCCGGTGGTGCTGGACATGGCCACCAGCGTGGTCGCGCAAGGCAAGGTCCGGGTCGCGCACAACAAGGGCGAGCCGCTGCCGGCCGGGCAGCTGCTGGACCACCGCGGCCACCCGACCGTCGATCCGCGCTACGGCGTGGTCGAGCCACTCGGCGCGCTGCGCACCTTCGGCGAGCACAAGGGCTACGGTCTGGCACTGGTGTGCGAGCTGCTGGGCGGCGCACTCGCGGGGGCGCTGGCCGTGCACGGCCCGGCGGGCGGCGAGCGCCGGGTGCTCAACGGCATGCTGACGATCGTCTTCGACCCGGCGCAGCTCAGTGCCGGCGATACCTTCGGCGTGGAGATGCGCGCCTTTCTCGACTGGGTCCGTGCCTCACCGTCGCAGCCCGGCTTCGACCGGGTCCGCGTGGCCGGCGAGCCGGAGCGTGAGACACGCGAACGGCGCAGCGTCGACGGCGTGCCGATCGACGCGACGACGTGGGAGGAATTGCTGACCGCGGCGTCGAAGCTGGGACGCGATCCCGCCACGGTCGACCGGTTGGCGCGCGGCTGATGCCTGGGCGCCCGAACGATCGACCGGCGGCCCGGATCAGTTCAGCGCAGTGACGCTGAAGCCGGGCAGCACCAGCTTGATGCGCGCCTTGGCGCCCAGGTTGCCGCTGGCGTCGGTCTCGACGCAGGTTTCGGAGACGCGGTCGCTGAATTCGCCGATGAAGCGGTTGCTCGACGTCACGCACAGGTAGACCACACCGTTCTCGTTCAGGACCGACCAGGTGTGATACGAGGTGCCGAGGGTGGCGCCGGTTGCGGAGCAGCTGTCCAGCGTCGTCGCGGCATAGAGCACACCCGTCGTGCCGACCGGCGCGCCGGCGTTCGGGAGTGCGGCCACCACCTCGGTCTTGGAACAGGTGGGCACGCCGCCGTCGGTGCTGAGACGGCTGCCGAGCATGCGGTACTCGGGATCGAGAAACTGCTCGTTCAGCACGTCCTGCAGCACGGTCGA
>JBDSZM010000467.1:0-2535 GCA_039925165.1 Burkholderiaceae bacterium | reverse complement strand
TCAGCTTCTGCTCGACGAGGAGGATCGACACGCCGCGCGCAGCGATCTGCTCGAGCAATTGCGCCACCAGTTCGACCATCTTGGGCGCCAGGCCCTCGGTCGGCTCGTCGATCATCACCAGGTCGGGGTCGCCCATCAGGGTGCGGCAGATCGTCAGCATCTGCTGCTCGCCGCCCGACAGCACGCCGCCCGGGGTATCGGCCCGTTCCTCGAGCCGCGGGAAGAGGTCGAACATGTCGCGCATCGACCAGCGGCCGCCCGCCTTGGTGCCCTTCATGCCGAGCAGCAGGTTCTCGCGCACCGACAGCGACGGGAAGATGTCGCGGTTCTCGGGCACGTAGCCCAGGCCGCAGTGCGCGACCTGGTGCGGCTTCAGGTCGATCAGCTCGCGGCCTTTGAACTGCACCGAGCCGTGGCGCACCACCTCGCCCATGATGGCCTTGATGGTGGTCGAGCGGCCGACACCGTTGCGCCCGAGCAGCGAGACGATCTCGCCCTCGCCGACCCGGAAGTCCACGCCCTGCAGGATGTGGCTCTTGCCGTAATAGGCGTGCAGGCCGCGGACCTCAAGCATGGGCGTCCTGCTGCGCCGGCTCGTCGGCAGCGACCCCGAGGTAGGCTTCCTGCACCGCCGCGTTGCCGCGAATGCGATCGGGCGTATCGGTGGCGATGATCTGGCCGTAGACCAGGACCGAAATGCGATCGGCCAGGTCGAACACCACGCTCATGTCGTGCTCGACGATGACGAGGGTCTTGCCCTCGCTGACCTTGCGGATGAGGGCCACCGCGTGTTCGGTCTCGGAGCGGCTCATGCCGGCGGTCGGCTCGTCGAGCATGATGACGTCGGCGCCGCTCGCGATGGTGATGCCGATCTCGAGCGCACGCTGCTCGGCGTACGTCAGCACGCCGGCCGGCAGGTCGCGCCGCGATGCGAGGTTGATCTGCTCGAGGATCGCGTCGGTGCGCTCGCGCGCGTCGCGCAGTTTCTCGACCCGGTGCCAGAACGAGTAGCGGTAGCCGAGCGACCACAGCACGCCGCAGCGGATGTTCTCGTGCACCGTCAGGCGCGGGAAGATGTTGGTGACCTGGAAGCTGCGCGCGAGGCCACGCCGGTTGATCAGGAACGGCGGCAGGCCGGTGATGTCGTCGCCCTTCAGCAGCACCTGCCCCGAGCTGACCGGGAAGCGACCGCTGATCAGGTGGAACAAGGTCGACTTGCCGGCGCCGTTGGGTCCGATCACCGCATGCCGCTCGCCGCGCGCGACGTCGAGGCTCACGCCGCGGATGATGGGCGTCGCGCCGAAACGCTTGTGCAGGTCGACCAGGCGCAGCGCGCTGTCGCTCATGCCCCGCTCCCGGCGTTCAAGCGGGCCTGCGCGAGCGCGTCGTGCCAGGCCCGCGATACGACCGGCCAGGTCTGCCGCAACGCCAGCGCGCCGGCCGCGACGAGCAGCGCGAGCACGATCCAGGCAAGCGCCGAGTCGGCCTGGTAAGGCACGCCGAAGAGCCGCATCGACGGGCCCTCGGCCGACTTGACCATCAGGTGGTGGCTGGTCTCGATCACCCCGACCAGCCCGACCACCAGCATCGCCAGCGGCAGCGCCACCAGTGCGTAGGCCGGCGCGAGCCGCAGCCAGGCCTGCCGGCGCAGCAGCGGGCGGTGCATCAGCAACAGCCCGGCCAGGCCGCCCGGCGCATACATCACCACCAGCACGAACATCAGTCCGACATAGAGCAGCCAGGCGCCGGTGTAGTCGGACAGCGAGATTTGCAGCGCGGTCATCAGGATCGCGCCAACGATCGGTCCGATGAAGAAGCCGATGCCACCGATATAGGCCATCAGGAGCACGAAGCCCGACGGCCCGGCGCCGACCACGCTGGCGGTCACGATCTCGTAGTGAATCGCCGCCAGCCCGCCCGCCACGCCGGCGAAGAAACCCGAGGTGCAGAACGCAATGAATCGGACCATGCGGGTGCTGTAGCCGACGAACTCGGCGCGCTCCGGGTTCTCGCGCACGGCATTGCACATCCGGCCGAGCGGCGTGCGGGTGAAGGCGTACATGGCGGCGATGCACAGCAGGCACCACGCGGCGATCAGGTAATAGACCTGGATCTGCGGCCCGAAATTGAGCCCGAAGACCTTCAGCGCGGCAGTGCGGTTGGTCGAGATGCCGCCCTCGCCGCCGAAGAAGCCGCGCAGGATGAGCGAGGAGGCGGCCACCAGTTCGCCGATGCCGAGCGAGATCATGGCGAAGGCGGTGCCGGCGCGCCGGGTTGAAACCCAGCCGAAGATGATCGCGAACGACAGCCCCGCGAGGCCGCCGACCAGCGGCAGCAGGGGCAGCGGCACGGCCCACTTGCCGGCCGCGATCAGGTTGAGCGCGTGCGCGGTGATGAAGCCGCCGAGGCCGTAGTAGACGGCATGGCCGAACGACAGCATGCCGGTCTGGCCGAGCAGCATGTTGTACGAGAGCGCGAAGATGATGGCGAAGCCCATCAGGCTCATCATGGTGAGCGAGGCGCCGCTCGAGAAGA
>JBDSZM010000466.1:0-2905 GCA_039925165.1 Burkholderiaceae bacterium | reverse complement strand
TGGCCGATCGCGATCGTGTCGCCGAACCAGCCGATGTTGCTGATATTGACGAACAGCGTCGGTGCCTGTGCCGGATCGACGAAGCGCGCCGCGAGCTCCTCGCCGTAGAGATCTTCGTAGCAGATGTTGGCCGCCACCCGCTCGACTTGCCCGGCCGCGCTGCGCACCGCAAACGATGGCGCGACCAGCGGGCCGCGGTTGAAGTCGCCGAGCGGGATGTGCATCAGCTCGGTGAACCAGCGAAAGCCGGTCGGGATGAACTCGCCGAACGGCACCAGGTGGTGCTTGTCGTAGCGGTAGTAGCCGTCGGGCAGCCCGGCGGTATCGGCCGAGAGCCCGGCCGCCGAGTTGGTGTAGCCGGCGCTGTCGTTGCCCAGCGGCAGGCCGATCAATGCGGCCTGGCGGCCGGCGCGGAAATGGTCGAGCAGGGCCTGCCAGTACGCCGGGTCGAGCTGGCTCGGCAGCAGCGGAATCACCGTCTCGGGCGCCACCACCAGGTCGCCGCGTGCCGCCAGCAGCTGGGCCTGGGTCCACGCCAGCGCCTGCGGCAGGTGCTCGACGGCGAACTTCTCGTCCTGGGCGACGTTGCCTTGCAGCAGGGTCAGACCGAGGGTGCTGGCCGGCGCGCTGAAGTTCGGTATCGGCAGCGCGTGCAGCAGCGCCAGCAAGGCCGCCACCCCGGCCGCCGCCGCGACACCGCGACCGCGTCCGCGCAGTGCCCACGCAGCGACCCAGGCAGCGAGCAGCGCTGCGACGAAGCCGATGCCGTACACGCCGACCCACGGCGCGAGCGCCACCAGCGGGGCATCGGTGTGGGCGTAGCCGGCGGCAAGCCACGGGAAGCCGGTGAAGATCCAGGCCCGCGCCAGCTCGGCCAGCAGCCACAGCGCGGCGAACAGGGACGCGTCGGAACCCGGCCGGCCGCTGCGCCAGCGCGCGACGCCGCCGGCCGCGACGGCGACGTAGAGCGACAAGAAGGCGCTCAGGCCGAGCACCGCGAGCACCGTCATCCAGGCCGGCAGGCCGCCGTAGCGGTGCAGGCTGATATAGAGCCACCAAGTGCCGGCGGCGAGCCAGGCGGTGCCGAAGGCGAGGCCGATGGCGGCGGCTCGCGCAGGGGTCTCGCGCAGGGCTTGCGACGCCAGCCAGGCCACCGCCAGCAATTGCAGCGGCCAGGCCCACGGGCGCAGGAAAGCGAGGCTGTGCAGCGCACCGAAGGCCGCCGCCAGCAGCAGCCGCGAGGCCAGGGACATCGGGCGACCGGCGACGCTCAGGCGCCGTCGGAGCCGAGCGCCTCTTCGGGCGCTCGGGTGACCTTGAACCAGCGCACCGCCCCACCCCGGGTCAACAGGACATTGAAGACGAGGTCGCCCACCTGGGTCGACTCGCCGCGCCGCGGCACGTGGCCGAGTTCGTGCGAGACGAGGCCGCCGATGGTGTCGAAATCGTCGGTCGGCAGCATCGAGCCGAAGACCTCGTTGACGGCCGCGATGTCGGCGTCGCCGGCGACCCGCTGACTGCCGTCGGCGAGGGTGTAGATGCCGGAGTCGGCGTCGTTGTCGTCGAACTCGTCCTCGATCTCGCCGACGATCTCCTCCAGCACGTCCTCGATGGTGATCAGCCCGGCGGTATGGCCGAATTCGTCGACCACCATCGCCAGGTGGTTGCGGTTCGAGCGGAAGTCGCGCAGCAGCTCGTTCAGGCCCTTCGACTCCGGCACGAAGAGCGCGGGGCGCAGCAGCGTGCGCAGGGACAGGTCGGGCGAGCGCTGCATCTTGAGCAGGTCCTTGGCCATCAGGATGCCGATCACGTTCTCGCGCCGACCCTCGAAGACGGGGAAGCGCGAGTGCCCGGCGCCGATCACGCTGTGCAGCACGGCGTCGTAGCCGGCGTCGATGTCGAGCTGGTCCATCCTTGGTGCCGCCACCATCACGTCGCCGGCAGTCATGTCGGCCATCCGCAGCACTCCCTCGAGCATCATCCGCGACTCGGGAGCGATCAATTCGCGGTTCTCCGCGTCGGCCAGCGACTCGAGCAGTTCGTTGCGCGAGTCCGGCCCCGGTGAAAGCAATTCGATCAGCTTCTGGAACAGCGTGCGGCGTTCGGCCGGCACGGGTGGCGCGTGCTTGTCGCTCCGGGGGGAACGACCCTGGTGGGGTTCGGACATCGCGCTGGAAGCGGAGAATGAGGGCTGGCGAGCTTACCCGATGCAATCGTTTCCCCGGCCGGTGCTTGCAGCGCCGCCGCCCGACCCCAACTGACCTGCCCGCGGCGCAGCGTCGTCGACGTCGTCCCCTCACTCACGCCGGAATCAACATGTCACAAGGCTTGATCCCCGCCACCCTCCTCACGGGCTTTGGCTGGGGCCGCGTGGCTGCGCCACGCTTCACTTCCGCTTCGCGGCAATGAGCCTGCGCCGAAACCCTTCCTTCGATAGCACTTACCTTACACCCCGGAATCAACATGTCACAAGGCCTGATCCCTGCCACCATCCTTACGGGTTTTCTCGGCTCCGGCAAGACGACGCTGCTCAAGCGCGTGCTGACCGAGGCCCATGGCCAGAAGATCGCCGTCATCGAGAACGAGTTCGGCGACGAGAACATCGACAACGAGATCCTGGTTCAGGACAGCAAGGAGCAGATCATTCAGCTCAACAACGGCTGCGTCTGCTGCTCGATCCGCGAGGACCTGCGCACCACGCTGGCCGACCTGGCCGAGAAGAAGCGCAAGGGCGAGCTCGATTTCGACCGGGTCGTGATCGAGACCACCGGCCTGGCCGACCCTGGCCCGGTGGCGCAGACCTTCTTCATGGACGACGAGATCGCCGAAAGCTACCTGCTCGACTCGATCCTCACGCTGGTCGACGCCAAGCACGGCGATCAGCAGCTCGACGACCGCCAGGAGG
>JBDSZM010000465.1:0-5307 GCA_039925165.1 Burkholderiaceae bacterium | reverse complement strand
GACGTGTCGTTCGAGGTCGGCGCCGGCGAGATCGTGACCCTGATGGGGCGCAACGGTGCCGGCAAGACGACCACGCTGCGCGCGATCATGGGCCTCGTCGCCAAGCGCCGCGGCAGCGTGAGCTTCGACGGCCGCGAGATGCTGGGCCAGCCCGCCCACACCCGCTACCACGCCGGCCTGGCCTACGTGCCCGAAGAACGCCGCATCGTCGCCGGCCTGACCGTGCGCGAAAACCTGCAGCTCGGCCTGGTCGCCGGGCCCGACCGGCGCGAGGCGGCGGCACGCATCGACGAGATCGCGGCCACCTTCCCGCGCCTGAAGGAGCGGCTCGACCAGGACGGCACCTCGCTGTCGGGCGGCGAGCAGCAGATGCTGGCGATCGCGCGGGCCATGATGGCGCGGCCACGGATGATCCTGCTCGACGAGCCGTCCGAGGGCATCATGCCGCTGCTGGTCGACGAGATGTTCGCGCTGTTCGCGCGCATGAAGGCGGCCGGCACGACCATCCTGCTGGTCGAGCAGAACGTCGAGCGCGCGCTGCGCATCTCGGACCGCGCCTGCATCCTCGACCAGGGCGCGGTGGTGCACCAGGGCAGCGCCGCCGCGTTGCTGGCCGACCCGGCGATCCAGGAGCGCTACTGCGCGGTCTGAGCGGCGCGCGACGTCGGCCATGCGCATCGCCACCTGGAACGTCAACCACCTCGTCAAGCGGCTGCCGGCGCTGCTCGCATGGCTCGAGGCGACCCGGCCCGACATCGTCGCGCTGCAGGAGCTCAAGGGCACCGACGCACAGTTCCCGCGCGCCGCGATCGAGGCCGCCGGCTACGGCTGCGCCTGGGTCGGTCAGAAGACCTGGAACGGCGTGGCGCTGCTGGCGCGCGGCAGCGAGCCGGTCGTGGTGCGGCGCGCGCTGCCCGGCGACGCCGACGACACCCAGGCGCGCTACCTTGAGGCCGCGATCGACGGCATCCTCGTCGCCTCGCTCTACCTGCCCAACGGCAATCCGCAGCCGGGCCCCAAGTTCGCTTACAAGATGGCCTGGTTCGTACGCCTGCTGGCGCATGCGCAAGGGCTGATCGACAGTGGCCATCCGGTCGTGCTGGCGGGCGACTACAACGTGGTGCCGACCGACGCCGACATCTATGCGACGCGCAGCTGGCTGGCCAATGCGCTGCTCCAGCCCGCGCCGCGCGCCGCCTACGCGCAACTGCTGGCGCAGGGCTGGACCGACGCGCTGCGCACCCGGCATCCGCAGGCGCGGCTCTATACCTTCTGGGATTACCGGCGCCAGCGCTGGGAGCGCGACGCCGGCCTGCGCATCGACCACCTGCTGCTGAGCCCGGCACTCGCGTGGCGGCTGCGAGATGCCGGGGTCGACCGGGCGCTGCGCGGCGTCCATGACCCGAGCGACCATGCGCCAGCGTGGCTCACGCTCGTCCCGGCGTCGAAGACGGTGGCGCAGCCGAGGGCGCGGCGCTGAGCGGCGGCTCGTCGGGCCGGCCGCGCGGTCGCCGGTGATCGGCCGGCGGCCTCAGGTCGAACCGCCGCGCTGCGCCAGGTGGGCCTGCACCGCGTCGGCGCGGTCGCCGACCGCCGCCACGGCGCGACGCAACTCGTCGACCGAGACGCCGAACTTGCGGGCCCAGTCGGACAGTTCGTAATCCTCGCTCAGGTTGATGCGCTGGCGGTCCTGACCGCCACGGCTGTTCAGATCGTCGGGCATGCGTATCGGTGCCGTAGTGTGGGTCCGGTGGGCAGGCAATCGGCGTGCCTGCGGAGGGCGGGTTCTACATCGCGCGGTCCTCGGTTTGGCTGGTGCGCGGGGGCCTTATTCTTGGCGCCTCACATCGAAGGAGCGGGCCGATGCCGATCAGCTGCGAGCGCTCATGGAGCGATGCCGACCTGGTGCAGTTCCGCGACAGCGTCGCGCGCTTCATCGATGCCGAGATGGTGCCGGGCGATGCCGCGGCACGCTCGCGCGGCCACGTCGGTCACGCGCTGTGGCAGCGCGCCGGCGCGCTCGGCCTGTTGTGCACCGACATCCCCGAGGCGCACGGCGGCGGCGGCGGCGACTTCCGCCACGAGGCGGTGTTCTACGAAGAGATGGGACGGCGCGGCCTGTCGGGCATGGCGACCGGCGTGCACTCGATCGTCGCCCACTACCTGCTCAACCACGGCACGCCACAGCAGCGGGCCGACTGGCTGCCGCGCATGGCGCGCGGCGAGCTGGTCGGCGCGATCGCGATGACCGAGCCCGGCACCGGCTCCGACCTGCAGGCGATCCGCACCCGTGCCGAGCGCCGCGAGGATGCCGATGGCGCGCACTACGTGCTGAACGGCGCCAAGACCTTCATCACCAACGGCCACCTGGCCGGCGTGGTGCTGGTGGTCGCCAAGACCGATCCGGCGCTCGGCGCCAAGGGCACCTCGATCCTGATCGTCGAGACCGCCGGCTGCGCGGGCTTCCGGGTCGGGCGGCTGCTCGACAAGATCGGCCTCAAGGCGCAGGACACGGCCGAGCTGTTCTTCGACGACGTGCAGGTGCCGGCCGACCGCTTGCTCGGCGGGCGCGAGGGGCAGGGCTTCGCGCAGCTCATGTCGGACCTGCCGTACGAGCGGCTCATCATCGCCGTCGGCGCGCAGGCCGTGATGGAGGGCGCGCTCGACACGACCCTCGCTTACGTGCGCGAGCGCCAGGCCTTCGGTCAGCCGATCGCCGCCTTCCAGGCCACCCGCTTCAAGCTGGCCGAGATCGCGACCGAAGTTGCGGTCGGTCGCGCCTTCGTCGACCGCTGCATCGAGCGCATCGTGGCCGGCACGCTCGACACCGCGACCGCCTCGATGGCCAAGCTGTGGGCATCCGAGGCGCAGGGCCGGGTCGTCGACGCCTGCCTGCAGCTCCACGGCGGCTACGGCTACATGAACGAGACCCTGATCGCGCGGATGTACGCCGATGCACGCGTGCAGCGCATCTACGGCGGCACCAGCGAGATCATGAAGGAAGTGATCGCCCGCGCGATCTGACCGGGCGCCGTCGCGCGGCGCCGGCCGGGCAACCGCACCCGCGTATCGGCGTGCGATCTCGGCGAGCATCGGAGGGCGGCGCACTTTCGCGCCGCTGCTGCGGCGGGTCGGGTTCGGCTCGCCGCCATCCACAGGAGATCAGCATGGTTCGAGTGGCCGACGTGATGACCCGGGGGGTGCGCTCGCTCGCCCCGTCCGACACCCTGCAACTGGCGGCGCAGGCGATGGAAGAACTGGACGTCGGGGTGATCCCGGTGTGCGAGGGCGGCAAGGTGATCGGCATGGTCACCGACCGCGACATCGTGCTGCGTGGCGTCGCGCAGGGCCTGCCGGCACCGACCACCGCGCTGCGCGAGGTGATGAGCGCACAGGTCGAGACTTGCCTCGAGGACGAGTCGATCGACGACGCGACGCAGAAGATGGAGGAGGGCAAGATCCGCCGCCTGCCAGTGCTCGACCGGCAAGGGCGGCTGGTGGGTATCCTGTCGCTCGGCGACCTCGCCACCAAGGCCGATTCGTACGAGGCCGGCGTGGCGTTGTCCGACATCTCGGAGCCGTCCGCGCCGGACCGCTCGGGCACCTCGGCCGCCAGCGGCACCGCGGGCGGCGGCTCGAGCTCCGGCATGGCCTGAACCGGGCGCGACCTGCGTCCGACGGGCTGCCCTGACTACGTTGCGCCGCCCGGCCCGGCGGGCGGCGCAACGTCCGGTGGATGGTTCGCGGGCGGCAGCGCCCGGGCGCCGCCGCTCTTCTCGCGTTCGCCGCGCATCGCCTCCCGCATCTCGGGATCGTCGAGCGCCGCGCCGGGATCCTCGTCGCCCGACTGCACGCCGGGCACGTCCGGCCCGGCGGGACGCTGGTCAGCCGCGGGAGCGGGCGGTGTCGCGGGACGGTGAGGGTCGGCCATGGGGTCGGTGTCGGGTGGGTGAGGCGGGCCAATATCGCACCAACACGCCGGCCCGCCCGAACCCGACCTTCTCTGCCTCAGTCGTCGTGGTCGCCGTCGCGGTCCCGGTTGTTCGGGAACCCGATCTGCCGTGCCTTGCCGCCCAGGCGCAGGATGTCGAGCCCGGCGCCGTTGCGGTCCACCGCGTAGATGTAGCCGCGGTTGTCGACCTCGAGGTTGTTGGTCATGTAGCCGTCGGCTGTGGTGTTGGCGTTGCTGACCGGCACGTAGAAGCCGACCTCGACCGGCGCCTGCGGCTCGCGGATGTCCCAGGCCCGCACGCCGCCCGTAAAGTAGGCGATGAAGGTCAGTTTGCCGTAATACGGGTTGCGGAAGTTCTCCTCGCTCGAGTGGGTGCCGAAGCGCGCGCCGCGAGCGCAGTAGTTGCCGCGCGGGTACTTCTCGCCCAGCCGCGGGTCGACCGACATCGTCGACAGCACCATCGGCCCTTGCCACGGGTTGGGCAGGGCGCGGCGCGGCGGCGGGCCGGCCGAGTCGACCTTCGAGTTCTCGACCGTGACGTCGACCAGGAAGCTCCAGTGCGGCGCTTCCTGGCATTTGTCGGAGGTCGATTCGGAGGCCAGCACGACGATGTCGCGGGTCTGGAATTCGGTGTAGCCCTCGTAGCTCTTCGGTTTCATCCCGAATACCGGCAGCGAGGTGTGGCCGCCGTGGTCGGGCGACATGTACAGGATCGAGGTCTGCGGCGCTTCGAGCTGCGCGTTGGTCGGGTTGTTCGGGTCGCCGACCCAGCTGCCCCCATGCGAAGCGGGCAGGAGCTTCTTGCGGTCGAGCACCTGCATCACGCCGTCGTCGCCCACGCCCCAGGCGAGGTAGAGGCGGTTGCCGATGATGTCGTCGGTGCTGGCGCCGCGCGCCAGCCGCTGGCTCGCCATCGGATGCTCGTGGGTCGAGATCGCGCCGTGCAGCGAGGTCGGCACCGGGCCGGTGCCGCTGGGCTGGCCTCCCGGCAAGCCGAAGGTGCGCAGGTAGACCGGGCTGGCCGGGTTCGACCAGTCGACGATCAGCATCGACTGGCGTTGGCGCCAGTTGTCGGCGGTCCGGCTGCCCGGCAGGTAGGCGATGCCGGTCTTGCATTCCCACCACGGCTTGTGCGTATTGGACAGGCTGCGCATGGCGCCCACCAGCGCGGGCGCGCCCACGTTGGTGACGTTCCAGACCTCGAAGCCCGAAGCCGCACCGCCCTGCACGTTGCGCATCAGGTAGACCTGGCCCGGCGTGCCTCTGGGCAGATCGGAGCCGAGGCACATCCGCACCGACTGGGTCTGCCCGCTGGTCGCCGGGATATGGAATTTCTCGACCGGCTTTTCGGGGTC
>JBDSZM010000464.1:0-5495 GCA_039925165.1 Burkholderiaceae bacterium | reverse complement strand
CGCGCCGATCGACAACCCCTCGAGCCCAACCTGCGACGCCAGCCGGACCGCCGCGTCGAGGATGGCGCCGCGGGTCTGCAAGCCTTTATGCAGGCCCTTGGCGGAGGGGTCGCGCACAACGGCGCTGAGGGTGTTTTCGGACACTGTGGAACAAAATAGAACGATCGTTCCATTTTGCCGGAAAGTGCGCCGAACCGTCGTGATCCACGCTCTGATTGTTAGGGGCGCGGGCCTAACCGGCACCGACCACCGGGTCGCGACGGCTGCGACGCTGCGGCACGGGCGCGAACCGCGTGGCGCTGGCACGATGCTCGCTTTCATGAACCGGGCGGATGGATTACGCTCGGGGCCCATGGAAGTTCTGCAGCTAGACGTGTCGGGCCGTCCGCAGGCCTGGATCTCGGCCAAGGAGGCCGCGGTCACCTACGCCAGCGACGGCATCGCCTGGACGCTGGGCAATGCGTTCTATATCTTGCGTGGCGGCACGCAGCGCCGCACCGGGCTGCAGTCGCGGATCGAGGTGCACCCGATCGTCGCGGTCCGTGGCGCGGTCCCGACCCGGGCCTGGCGGCAGACGCCGGCGCTCAGCAACCCCAAGCTGTTTGCGCGCGACAGGCAAGTGTGCGCCTACTGCGGTCACCGTTTTCCGCTCGACGACCTGACCCGCGAGCACATCGTGCCCACCTCGCGCGGCGGCCGCGACACCTGGACGAACTGCATCACCGCGTGTCGCCCCTGCAACGGCCGCAAGGGCAACCGCCTGCCCGAGGAAGTGAACCTGTCGCTGATGTACCTGCCCTACGTGCCCAGCCTGCACGAGGACATGATCCTGCGCGGCCGGCGCATCCTCGCCGACCAGATGGAGTTTTTGCTCGCCAGCGTGCCGCGACACAGCCGCCTGCACGGCTGAGTCGTCAGCGCGGCGGGGTCGCCCGCGTCCGCCCGGCTCTCTTTCCCCTGTTCCGAACGGAGACCGTCCATGCGTCATTGGCCCATCGTCCTTGTCTCGGTGGCGCTCGCCGCCTGCACCACGACCCGCCCGGATGTGGTCCAGCGCGGTGACGCACAGCGCCTGTCGCAGGTGCAGGATGCGACCGTGCTGTCGGTGCGGCCGGTCACCGTCGAGGGCAGCCAGAGCGGGCTCGGCACCACCGCCGGAGGGGTGGTCGGCGCGGTCGCGGGTTCGTCGATCGGCGGACGCCGCGACAGCATCGTCGGCGGCGTGCTCGGCGCGGTCGCCGGGGGCGTGATCGGCAACGCCGCCGAGCGCATGTCGACGCGCGAGGACGCGGTCGAGATCCTGCTCCAGATGCGCGGCGGCGAACGCCGCGCGATCGTCCAGGCGCGCGGCAACGAGTCGATCCAGCCCGGCGACGCGGTCGTCCTCGTCACCACCGGTGGACGTACCCGTGTGACCCGCGCTGCGAGCCTGCCGATGGCCTCGCCACCACCCCCGCCGTCCCGCTACTGACTCTCGATCGGTCGCACGCCGCCCGCGGCCAGCATCGCCCGGACATCGAGCGCGTTCGGCGCCCAGCAGGTGCGCCTGCGTGAATGACGAGTCGATCTCGAGCTCGTCCAGCGCCTGCGCGTCCCGGGCCAGGCGCGCTGCGTCGTCGGGAAGCCGCCCGGCCAGGTCACGAGGGATCGCCCAGCCTCGGTAGCGACGATCAGCGTCGGCCCGTCGGGCCGCGGTCCGCGGCCAAGGCGGCAGGCCTCCGCGTCGCAAACCACGCCTCGCCGCGTCACGGACACTGGACCAGCGGGCCCAGGGTCGTGCACGGGCCGCGCGGTCCCCAGAGGTTCGGGCCCAGGCGCTGCAGACGCGATCCATCGTCGCCCCAGCAACCCGCCGCGTCGCAGCGCAACGCCATGCCGGGGCCTGACGGCGCAGGCACGGCCGGGATGCCGATCGGGTGGCGGTCCGGTGGGGCGGGCAGCGCCGGCAGCGGGACCGTCGGGGCCCGCCCGGCGTCGACCGCGACCGGCGCAGCGGCGAGGCGACCTGCGGGTGCGGGAAGATCCGGCCGGCTCGCCAGGCAGGACCGGGCGGCACGCTGCCGAAGCCTCACCAGGAGCGGATCGGCCGCCGCAGCAGGCTCGCCCGAGGCCGTGGCCGCCGGTCGAGCCGGTCGCGCCTCGCCGACCTCCAGCGCCCGAAGCGCGTCGAGGCATGCCGGCGCGCGCAACGGCTCGACACCGCCCTGGGGCAGCGGTTCGGCCGCCAGCGCGGTCGCAATCCCCGCGAGGAGCGCAGCGGCGAACCGAATCAGAAGGGCTGCCAGGCAACGGGGATGCATCGCTGTCGGAGTGGGCGGTGCGGCGCCAGGTTCGATCCTTGTCGAGTGGCACGCAGATCGCGAGGTCTGATCGCCGGCCTCGGGCTCGCCCTCACCTTCGTGAGGCGGGCTGGCTGAACTGCCCCGGCGCGCTCGCCGCCGGACCGCCGCCGGCAGCCATCGCGCACGCTGACCGGCGCAACGCCTGCCGTCACACTGAGCCTCCGATTTCAATGGGTACCGCAGCCATGACCCTGCCCAATCACCCGCTGACGATGACCGTCCTGCAGCCGCTAGGCGAGCCGCTGCGTGATCACGCTATCGGTGGATCAGGTCATGTTCCGCCAACCGGTGCACGTGGGTGAGCGGGTGACGTTCCTGGCCTCGGTCAACCACACCGGCATGTCGTCGATGGAGGTCGGCATCAAGGTCGTGGCCGAGAACATCCGGGACCCAGGCGGCGCGCCGTCAAACAGCGGCTACTTCACAATGGTCGCGATCGACGACGACCGCAACCCGGTCGCCGTGCCGCCGCTGCAACCCGAAACGCCCGACGAGCGACGACGTCACGCGGCGGCCGAGGTGCGCAAGCGCAGCGCCACGAAGCGGGGCGGCGCCCTACCGAACGGGCCGCCGCAACGATCACGACCGCGACGGCTTGACAGCACGGCTCGGCTTGTCTGCAGTCTTCCCGGGTGCGACCGCCCGGCATGCTCCGCTCGCCGCGCCGCGCCCGCTCGTCGCCACGGCGACCGTCCTGCCGACCGGCCACCGTATCGTGACCTCGATGCCGCGCGAGCTGGCCAAGACGGCGCGCGCGCCGAGTCGGCGCAACCGGGCGGGTCGGCCGTCGATCGTGACCGGACCGCCTTCGGCCGCACGCACCTCGTGGCGGCCCGGACAGGCGTGATGCAGCCGGGGCAGGCGGACCGCGGCGGTGGCCGGATCCAGGCTCGCGGCCGACGCCGCCGCCGCGGTCACCAGGGTGGCACGCGCCGGGACCGCGGCCGCCGCGATCGACGGTCCGGCGCCCGCCACCGCACTGCGGCACAGCGCGCGTGCCCGGTTCGGACCGATCGTGCTAAGCGCCGCGCTGCCGTCCGGGCGCACCTCGATCGCCACCGTCGCGCTCGACCCGCGCGCCTCGTAATAGCGCGCGCTGTAACGCTTGAGCGTCGCACGCTCGGCATTGATGAAGACCGGCCCGCCCGGCTCGGCGCGAACCGCCAGCGCGCCAGGGCAGGCGAAGTCGAGGCGCGGAAAGTCGGTGTCGTCCGCCGCGCGGGCCGTCGCGACCAGTGCCGTGACGGCCAGGACGCCCAGGAGCCGGCGCCAACGGGCTGGTGCGGTGCCGCGAACTGCAGTCATCGAAGTGTCCTCATGACATCGGGAAGCCGGCGTGGATGATGCCAGCGCCCACGCAGCGTCGATGCCGGCGGTCAGGCGCTTCGGCCCGGGTCGGTACCCGGGTGTGCGCCGCGCTGACTTGACTTAATTAACCGCAACGTGAATTATTCCGGCATGCCGCCGGATTCGACTGTCGTCCCCGAAGTTCGCATCCGCGACGCCGATCGGTCGCAGGGTGCCCTGTTGGCCGCGGCGCGCGACGAGTTTGCCGAGCACGGCCTCGGCGGCGCGCGGATGGACCGCATCGCGCTGCGCGCCGGCCTCAACAAGCGGCTCATCTACTACTACTTCGGCGACAAGGACGCGCTCTTCCAGGCCGTGCTCGAGCAAACCTACCGCGAAATCCGCGAGGAGGAGAAGACGTTGCGCCTGCTCGATCTGGAGCCGGTCGAGGCGGTGCGACGGCTCGTCGCGTTCACCTGGCAGTACTACCTCGCGCACCCTGAGTTCCTGACCCTGCTCAACAGCGCCAACCTGCATCGGGCGCGGCATTTGCACGAGTCGCGGCGCGCGCGCGAGCTCAACTCGCCGCTGGTCGAGACACTGGCCGCGGTGCTGGAGCGCGGGCGCCGGCAAGGCATCTTTCGCGGCGGGGTCGACCCGGTGCAGCTGTACGTCTCGATCGCCGGGCTGTCGTATTTCTACCTGTCGAACAGCCACACGCTGTCGGCCATCTTCGGCCGCGATCTGATGACGGCCAAGGCCCGCAACGAACGGCTGTCGCATATGGCCGAAGTCATCCTCGGTTATCTCTTGCAAGAGCCACCCGCATGAACCTGCCCCATCACCTGCCTGAGCATCGCATCGACCCCTTCACCGACGTCGACCACCTCGAGGAGGTGATGTCGACCCCGTCCGCCGCGTTGGTCGAGAGCCTGCGCAGCGCGCCCGGCGACATCCTGGTGCTGGGGGTCGGCGGCAAGATGGGACCGACCCTGGCCCGCATGGCCAAGCGCGCCGATCCGTCGCGGCGGGTCATCGGCGTGGCGCGCTTTTCCGAAGCCGGTCTGCGCGACTCGCTGGCTGGCCACGGCATCGAGTGCATCGAGGCCGACCTGCTCTCGCGCGAGGCGCTGGCCGCCCTGCCCGAGGCGCCCAACGTGGTCTTCATGGCCGGCCGCAAGTTCGGTTCGACCGGCAGCGAATGGCTGACCTGGGCCATGAACGCGCTGGTGCCCGCGATGGTGGCCGAGCGCTATGCCGGCTCGCGCATCGTTGCCTTCTCGACCGCCTGCGTCTATCCGTTCGTCGACGTGTCCGGACCCGGCGCGCCCGAGTCGATGCCGCCCACCGCACCCTCGGGCGAGTACGCCAATTCGTGCGTCGCGCGGGAACGCCTGGTCCAGCATTTCTCGCACCTGCACCACACGCCCGGGCGGCTGCTGCGCCTGTCGTACGCGATCGACATGCGCTACGGCGTGCTGCACGACGTCGCGCGCAAGCTGCTCGACCGCGCGCCCATCGATCTGGCGATGGGCCACGCCAACATCATCTGGCAAGGCGATGCGAACGAGCGGGCGCTGCGCGCGCTGGCGGTGTGCGACACGCCGACCTCGGCGTTGAACCTGAGCGGACCCAAGGTCGCGATCCGCGCCGTGGCGCAGGCGCTGGGCCAGCGGCTGGGCATCGCGCCGGTGCTGACGGGGACCGAGGCGCCGACCGCCTGGCTGGTCGATTGCACCGAAGCCGACCGCTTGTTCGGCCCGCCTGCGGTCGGTCTCGACCGCATGCTCGACTGGACCGCCGACTGGGTCGCGCGCGGTGGCGCGAGCCTGCACAAGCCGACCCACTACGAAGCGCGCGATGGCA
>JBDSZM010000463.1:0-2776 GCA_039925165.1 Burkholderiaceae bacterium | reverse complement strand
GACCCATCCGCGCGTCACGGTGTTGCCGCATGTCGCGGCCCAGACCGATCCGCACAGCGCGGCGCAGGTGGTGGCGACCAACGTCCGCGCGCTGCGCGAAGGCAGGCCGATCGCCCACCGGATCGACCTGGCGCGCGGCTATTGAGCGACGGCCGCCGCCGACCCCGGCCCGAGTGCGAGCCGCGGCGGCGCGCTGCGCGGCTTGCGCGGGCGGGTCTGCTCCAGCAGCATCAGCGCGAGCCGGCGCAGGCCGTCCCACGGATCGTCGGGCCAGTCGCGGTGCCGCAAGCCCTTGACTAGGCCGTCGCAGACCTGCGCCGCGGCCAGCAACTCGGCCAGAGCGGCGGCATCGAGTTGCGGCAGCACGCGCTCGAAGAGGCGTTCCTTCAGGCCCCAGACCCGCGCCTCGCGCAAGGCCACCGGCATCGGCCGGCCCGCGCCGATCGCCTCCTTCACGCGCTTCAGGCCGCGGATGTCCTCGGCCAGCGTCCAGTGCACCAGCACCGCTGCCACGCCCTCGGCCTGCAGGCCCTCGAGCATGCGCAGCGCGCGCGCCACCTCGCCGGCCAGCACCGCCTCGCCGAGCTTGAAGACATCGAAGCGGGCGACGTCGAGCACCGCCGCCTCGATCTGCTCGAAGCCGAGCGTGCCGGTGGGGTGCATCAGCGCGAGCTTCTGCAGCTCCTGATGGGCCGCGAGCAGGTTGCCTTCGACCCGGTCGGCGAAGAAGGCGAGCGTGCGCTGACCGGGCTCGCCGTCCTCAACCCGCTGGCCCTGCGCGGCGAGCCGGCGCGCGAGCCACTGCGGCAGTGCGGCGCGGTCGACCGGATCGACCCGCACCGTGACGCCGGCGCCATCGAGCGCCGTGAACCACGCGCTCGTCTGCTGGCTGCGGTCGAGCCGCGGCAGCTGCACCAGCGTGACGGTGTCGTCGTGCCGACCCGAGGCCACGCCCTCGGCGTAGCGCTGCAGCGCCTCGGAGCCGTCCTTGCCGGGCTTGCCCGACGGGATGCGGATCTCGATCAACTGGCGGTCGGAGAACAGGCTCATCGCCATCGATGCGCCGAGCAGGCCGCTCCAGTCGACATGCGCGCCGGCGACGCTGTGAACCTGGCGCTCGGTGCAGCCGCTGCGCCGCGCCGCTGCGCGGATCGCGTCACCGGCCTCCTGAGCCAGCAGCGGCTCGTCGCCCCAGACGGTGTAGAGCGGTCGCAGGCTCTTCTGCAGGTGGGCCGCGAGCTGATCCGCGCGGACCTGCATCGCGGCTCAGGCCGGCGTCGGCACCGCGGCGAGTCGCCGCAGCACCTGCGCGACGATGTCGCTCTGCATCGCGCGGTACAGCAGCGCCTCTTCCTGTTCCTTCGCGAGGGCGGCGGTCTCGCTGTAGCTCATGTCTCGGGTCAGCACGATCTCGGTCGGCGCGATCAGCTCGGCACCGTCGCGGCGCAGCAGCCGAAAGCGCAGCCGCGCGCGCAGCTGCAGTTCGCGCACCTGGCCGGCCGACGTGCTGGCGACGACGCTGCGCTCGCGCGCATCGGTCAGGGCCTCGAACACGACCTGGGCCTGCGCCGGCGCATCGATCACGAGCGTGGTCTGGCTGGCGTTGATCTCCTTGCGCAGCTCGTCGGCGAGCAGCGAGCGCGGTGCGAAGCCGCGCAGCGCCAGGGTCCGAAAGCGCAGTTCGGGCGGGCGCCGCAGCGCGAAGCCGCAGCCGCCCAGCCCGATCCCGGCGGTCGCCGCGCCGACCAGCGCGATCGCGATGAATCGCCGCCGCTGGACGGCCATCAGTCGAGCACGACGTTGACCAGCCGCCCCGGGACGACGACGACCTTGCGCGCGTGCCGGCCCTCGGCGTAGCGAACGAATTCGGGGCTGGCGAGCGCGGCCGCCTCGATCTGGGTCCGCGTCGCCGCGGCCGGCACCTGGACCGCGCCGCGCAGCTTGCCGTTGACCTGCAGCATCAGCTCGACATGGTCCTGCACCAGCGCGGCGTCGGCCACCGCCGGCCAGGACGCGTCGAGCAGGTCGCCGTGCTGCGCGGCATAGCCGAGTTCGCGCCAGAGCACCCAGGTGGTGTGCGGGCTGGCCGGGTACAGCACGCGCAGCAGGATGCCGTAGCCCTCGCGCTGCACGGCCGCCAGTTCGGCGTCGGGCGCGCCCTTGCAGGCCTCGAGCGCATTCAGCATCTTCATCGCGCCCGACACGACGGTGTTGTATTGCATGCGCTCGTAGTCGTAGCTCACCTGGCGCAGCAGGGTGTGGATCTCGAGCCGCAGCGCACGCGCCGCGGCGCCCTTCGGACGGCCGACCGGCCCGGCTCCGGCGAGCAGATCGGCCCGCTTCGCGGCGTAGCCCCAGACCCGGCGCAGGAAACGGTTCGCACCTTCGACGCCGGCGTCGTTCCAGTCGAGCGTCTGCTCGGGCGGCGAGGCGAACATCACGAAGATGCGCGCGGTATCGGCGCCGTAGCGGTCGATCAGCGCCTGCGGGTCGACGCCGTTGCTCTTCGACTTGGACATCGTGGTCCAGCCTTCGCAACGCACGGCCGCGCCGTCCGACTTGCGGGTCGCAGACACCGCGTTGGCGTGCTCGTCGCGCACGATGTCGAGCTCGTCGGCCCAGACGTAGTCCTTGCCGCCGCCGTCGCCCTCGCGCACGAAGGCCTCGTTCAGCACCATGCCCTGGGTCAGCAGCCGGGTGAAGGGCTCGTCGATCTCGACCAGCTTCAGGTCGCGCATGACCTTGGTCCAGAACCGCGCATAGAGCAGGTGCAGGA
>JBDSZM010000462.1:0-5979 GCA_039925165.1 Burkholderiaceae bacterium | reverse complement strand
CGAAGGCGCTGCACGCATCGCGCAGGAAGCCGGGATTCTTGACCGCGGCGGTGCCGATGATGATGTACGACAGGCCGTCGTCGAGGTAGCGCTCGATCGTGTCGAGGTCGCGGATGCCGCCGCCGAGTTGCACCGGGATCTTGTCGCCCACCTCGGCGAGGATGGCCTTGATCGCGGGCTCGTTGACCGGCTTGCCGGCAAAGGCGCCGTTCAGGTCGACCAGGTGGAGCCGCCGCGCGCCCGCTGCCACCCATCGCCGGGCCATCGCGGCCGGGTCCTCGCCGAAGGTGGTGGCGTCGTTCATGTCGCCCTGCTTCAGGCGCACACAGTGACCGTCTTTTAGGTCGATCGCGGGGATCAGCAACATGTCGAAGGCGGGGGTGGTGGAAGGGTGCCCGAACTGGGAGGTGCACTCCGCGGGCCGCCGCGGCGGTACGGTCAGGGCTTCCAGTGCAGGAAATTTCGGTACAGCGTCAGGCCGTGATCGGCGCTCTTCTCGGGGTGGAACTGGGTGGCAAAAATGTTATCGCGCGCCAGCGCGCTGGTAAAGCGCGTCACGTAGTCGGTTTCACCGACGCTGTGGCGGGGCTCCGACGGCTGCGCGCAGTAGCTGTGCACGAAATAGAAGTAGCTCTCGTCGGGCACGTCTGCCCACATCGGGTGCGGATGCGACTGCCGGACCTGGTTCCAGCCCATCTGCGGCACCTTGTAGCGGCTGCCATCGGGCTGCAGGCGGCTATCGGGCCGGAACCGGTGGACCCGCCCCGGAACCAACCCGAGCCCGGACGTGTCCTGCTCCTCGCTGTGGTCGAGCAGCATCTGCATGCCCACGCACACGCCCATCAGCGGCTTGCTGTGCGCGGCCTCGAGCACGGCGTCCTTCAACCCCGATTCCGCCAGCTCGCGCATGCAGTCGCGCATGGCGCCCTGGCCGGGCAACACGATCCGATCGGCGGCCCGCACCGCGTCGGGCTGCGACGTGACCACGACCTCGACCCCGCTGCCCCTTGCGACATGGGCGACCGCCTGAGAGACCGAGCGCAGGTTGCCCATGCCGTAGTCGACGACGGCGACGCGGCCGGCCATGACGCTACAGGCTGCCCTTGGTCGACGGGATGACGCCGGCCGAGCGCGGGTCGAGCTCGAGCGCGCTGCGCAACGCCCGCGCGAAGGCCTTGAACACGGTTTCGCACTGGTGGTGTGCGTTGGCGCCCCGCAAGTTGTCGATGTGTAGCGTGACGAGGGCGTGGTTGACGAAGCCCTGGAAGAACTCGTGCGCCAGGTGCACGTCGAAGCCGCCGATCATTCCGGACGTGAACGGCACGTTCATGACGAGGCCGGGTCGCCCGGAAAAGTCGATCACCACCCGCGACAGCGCCTCGTCGAGCGGCACGTAGGCGTGGCCGTAGCGGCGCAGCCCCTTCTTGTCGCCCACTGCCTGCGCCACCGCCTGGCCGAAGGTGATGCCCACGTCCTCGACCGTGTGGTGGCCGTCGATGTGCAGGTCGCCCTTCGCCTGGATGTCGAGGTCGATCAGCCCGTGGCGCGCGATCTGGTCGAGCATGTGGTCGAAGAAGCCGATCCCGGTCGCGAAGCTGCCGTGGCCGCTGCCGTCGAGGTTGAGCCGGACGCGGATCTGCGTCTCCTTGGTGTCGCGTTGCACGTCGGCCAGTCGGTCCATCACACGCTTTCGTTCGGGTTCGGGCCGCGCGGCCCCATCGCATCGATTTTCGCCGACCGGACGCTCACGGCCGCAGCCGCATCTCGGCCGCGCGAGCGTGGGCATGCAGGCCTTCGCCGTGGGCCAGTGTCGAGGCGATCCGGCCGAGCGTTTGCGCACCGGCGGCGCTCACCTCGATCAGGCTGCTGCGCTTCTGGAAGTCGTAGACGCCCAGCGGCGACGAGTAGCGCGCCGTGCCCGACGTGGGCAGCACGTGATTCGGCCCGGCGCAGTAGTCGCCCAGGCTCTCGCTGGTGTAGGCGCCCAGGAAGATCGCACCGGCATGGCGCAACAGCGGCTCCCAGCGGTGCGGGTCGGTCGCACTGATCTCGAGGTGCTCGGGTGCGATGCGGTTCGAGATCTCGCAAGCCTCGTCCATGCTGCGGGTCAGGATCAGCGCGCCGCGACCCTCGAGCGACGCGCGGATGACGGCCTGGCGAGGCATCTGCGGCAGCAGCCGGTCGATCGCCGCCTGCACCCGGGCGATGTAGCCAGCGTCGGGGCACAGCAGGATGCTCTGCGCCAGCTCGTCATGCTCGGCCTGGCTGAAGAGGTCCATCGCGACCCAGTCCGGGTCGGTCGTGCCGTCGGCCAGGATCAGGATCTCGCTCGGCCCGGCGATCATGTCGATGCCCACCGTGCCGAAGACCCGTCGCTTGGCGGCCGCGACGTAGGCGTTGCCCGGGCCGGTGATCTTGTCGACCGCCGGGATCGTGGCGGTGCCATAGGCCAGCGCCCCGATCGCCTGCGCCCCGCCGATGCTGTAGACCCGGTGCACGCCGCTGATCGCCGCCGCCGCCAGCACCAGCGGGTTGGCCTCGCCGCCCGGCGTCGGCACCACCATCACGATCTCGCCGACGCCGGCGACCTGCGCCGGCAGCGCGTTCATCAGCACACTCGACGGATAGGCGGCCTTGCCGCCGGGCACGTAGATGCCGACCCGGTCCAGCGGCGTGACCTTCTGCCCGAGCCACGTGCCGTCGTCGTCGCGATAGCTCCACGAACGTCCGCAGGCGTCGAGCTGACGCTCGTGATAGCTGCGGATGCGCGCGGCGGCAGCTTCGAGTGCCTCGCGCTGGAGCGGCGTGACGCTCTGCAAAGCCGCAGTCAGCTCAGCGCGGGCGAGTTCGAGCGACGACCGATCGCCGCAGGTGAAACCGTCGAAACGTTCGGTGTATTCGCGCACCGCCGAATCGCCGCGGGCCTTCACGTCGACCAGGATGGCGGCCACGCGCTGTTCAATGTCGGCATCGGTCGCCGCCGACCAGTGGCGCAGGCGTGCGAACTCGGGCTCGAAGTCCTCGGCCGCGGTGTCGAGATGGCGGATCACCACGCTCATGCCGCGACCGCCCCGGACCATGCATCGATCAGCGCCCGCATCGGTTCACGCTTGAGCTTGAGCGCGGCCGGGTTGACGATCAAACGCGCCGAAATGTCCATGATGCGTTCGACCTCGACCAAGTGGTTGGCGCGCAGCGTGCTGCCGGTCGAGACCAGGTCGACGATGGCCTCGGCCAGGCCGGTCAGCGGCGCCAGTTCCATCGAGCCGTACAGCTTGATCAGGTCGACGTGCACGCCCTTGTCGGCGAAGTGGTCGCGCGCGATGCGGGTGTACTTGGTCGCGACCCGGATGCGCGACCCCTGGCGCACCGCGGCGGGGTAGTCGAAATCGTCGCGCACCGCCACGCTGATCCGGCAGCGCGATATCTTCAGGTCGAGCGGCTGGTAGAGGCCCTCGCCGCCGTGCTCGATGAGGGTGTCCTTGCCGACGATGCCGAGGTCGGCGCCGCCGTACTGCACATAGGTGGGAACGTCGCTCGCCCTCACGAGCACCAGACGCAGGTCGGCGCGGCTGGTCGGCAGGATCAGCTTGCGGCTCTTCTCCGGATCCTCGGCGACGCGAATGCCAGCGGCCTCGAGCAGCGGCAGCGTCTCGTCGTAGATGCGGCCCTTCGACAGCGCGAGCGTGATCGTCGGGCTCATTTCACGCGCTCGATGTCGGCACCCAGGGCGTGCAGCTTGGCCTCCATCTGGTCGTAACCGCGGTCGAGGTGGTAGATGCGCTCGACGGTGGTTTCGCCCTGCGCCACCAGGCCGGCGATCACGAGGCCGGCCGACGCCCGCAGGTCGGTCGCCATCACGGTCGCGCCCGACAGCCGCTCGACCCCCTGCACGATCGCGGTATGACCATCGATCTCGATCCGGGCACCCAGGCGCACCAGTTCATTGACGTGCATATAACGGTTTTCGAAGATCGTCTCGGTGATCACCGAAGCGCCGTCGGCCAGGCAGTCGAGCGCCATGAACTGGGCCTGCATGTCGGTCGGGAAGCCCGGGTACTCGCTGGTGCGAAACCCCACCGGCCGGGTGCGTCCCGGGCTTCTGACGCGGATCCAGTCCGACCCCGATTCGATCGTCACGCCGGCCTCGCGCAGCTTGTCGATCACGACGTCGAGGTGGTCGGCGCGGGCGCGTCGCAGCACCACGCTGCCACCCGCCGCGGCGACCGCACACAGGAAGGTGCCGGTCTCGATCCGGTCCGGGACGATGCGGTGCGCGGCCTCGCGAGGCAGACCCTGCAGACGCCCGACGCCCTGGACGCGGATCCGGCTCGTGCCGTGGCCCTCGATCCTGGCGCCCATCGCGATCAGCATCTCGGCCAGGTCGGGGATCTCGGGCTCCTGCGCGGCGTTGTCGAGCCAGGTCTCGCCATTCGCCAGCGCCGCCGCCATCAGCAGGTTCTCGGTCCCGGTGACCGTCACCATGTCGGTCACGATGCGTGCACCCTTCAGCCCGCCCGGCGCACTGGCGACGATGTAGCCGTGCTCGACCGTGATCTGCGCGCCCATCGCCTGCAGGCCCTTGATGTGCTGGTCGACCGGGCGCGAGCCGATCGCGCAACCGCCGGGCAGCGAGACCCGGGCACGGCCGAAGCGCGCCAGCAGCGGGCCGAGCACCAGGATCGAGGCTCGCATCGTCTTGACGAGCTCGTACAGCGCTTCGGGGGCGACCACGTTCGCCGCGTCGAGCGTCACGCATTCGGGATCGGCCGGATCGATCTGCACCACCACGCCCATGCTGCGCAGCAGCTTCTGCATGGTCGAGACATCGTGCAGGCGCGGTACGTTGCACAGCGTGACCGGCTCGGCGGTCAGCAGCGCAGCGCACAGCTCGGGCAGCGCGGCGTTCTTCGCGCCGGCGATCGTGACCTCGCCCTCGAGCGGGCGCCCGCCACGGATCAGCAGCTTGTCCATGGTTCAGCCTTGCGCGGCGGCGTGCTCGGCCGGCGTCAGGGTCTTCATCGACAGCGCATGGATCTGCTCGCGCATGCGCGCACCGAGCGCGGCATAGACCCGCTGGTGGCGCTGGACGCGGCTCGCGCCGACGAACTCGGGCGAGACGATGGTGGCGAAGAAGTGCCGGCCGTCGCCCTCGACCTCGAGGTGCTGGCATTCGAGTCCGTTCGCGATGTAACTGCGCACGTCGGCCGGGGTGGGGTCGCTCATGATCGATGGTGGGTGCAGGCTAATGGCGGATTTTGTACCCGATGCGCAGCAAGTGCAGGCACAGCGCGCACACCCCCGACAGGCCGGCGCCGACCACGCCGAGGCTGAGCCACGGCGAGACGTCGCTGACACCGAAGAAGCCGTGGCGGAAGCCGTCGATGATGTAGAAGAAAGGGTTGAAGTGCGACAGACCTTGCCAGAAGGACGGCAGCGAGCCGATCGAATAGAACACGCCCGACAGGAAGGTCATGGGCATGACGACGAAGTTCTGAAACGCTGCGATCTGGTCGAACTTCTCGGCCCACAAGCCGGCGATGAGTCCGAGCGCGCCCATCATTGCCGCACCGGCCAGGGTGAAGACCAGCACCCAGCCCGGCTGGGCCAGTTGCAAGGGCGCGAACCACACCGTGACCAGCAGCACCCCCGAACCCACCGCCAACCCGCGCACGACCGAGGCGCCGACATAGGCGATGAACCAGGCCCAGTGCGACAACGGCGCGACCAGCAGGAAGACGAGGTTGCCGGTGATCTTGCTCTGGATCAGCGACGAACTGCTGTTGGCGAACGCGTTCTGCAGCACGCTCATCATCACCAGGCCCGGAATCAGGAAGCTGGTGTAGCCGACGGTCCCGTACACCTTGACATGGCCTTCGAGCACGTGGCCGAAGATCAGCAGGTACAGCACGGCCGTCAGCACCGGCGCGGCGACGGTCTGGAAACTGACCTTCCAGAAGCGCAGCATCTCCTTGTAGA
>JBDSZM010000461.1:0-3971 GCA_039925165.1 Burkholderiaceae bacterium | reverse complement strand
ATCGCTGGGCCGCGCCCTTCCTGTGGACGGTGCTGCTGCTCGCGGGTGCCGGTGCGGCGGCCTGGAGCGTGATCGACGCGCGGGTCAGTGCGGCGTCGCGTTGCGCGACCGTGCGCTGGCAGCTCGACCGGACCCGGCCGTCGGCCCTGGTGGCCGCAGTCGAGCGCGCCGGCTATGTCGCCGTGCCCGACACCGCGGCCGGCACCCGCGCGCTGCGCCGCGACGAGTCGCGCGACGCGCTGTGGCGGCTCTTCGTCGCGAGCTTCTGCGCGATGCAGGTGATGATGCTGGCGGCGCCCTCGTACTTCGGCGGCGCGGCCGGACTCGCGCCCGACCTGAAGCGCTTGCTCGACTGGGGCAGTTGGCTGCTCACGCTGCCGGTGCTGCTGTTTGCCGCCGCGCCGTTCTTCGCCGGCGCTTGGCGGTCGCTGCGCGGCCGGCGGATCGGCATGGACGTGCCGGCGGCGCTCGGCATCGCGGTCGCCTTCGTCGCCAGCAGCGGCGCTGCGTTCGACCCCGGCGGCGTGTTCGGCCACGCGGTCTATTTCGACTCGCTCACCATGTTCGTGAGCTTCCTGCTCGGCGGGCGCTATCTCGAGATGCGCGCGCGCCACCACGCCGAGACCGGGCTCGAGGACTCGATCGGCGGGCTGCCCGAGACCGCGCTGCGGGTCGGCGCCGACGGCGGCGTCGAGCCGGTCAGCGTGTTGCGGCTGCGCCCCGGCGACAGCGTGCGGGTGCCGCTCGGCCAGGCCTTCTGCGCCGATGGGGTGGTGACGCAGGGCCGCACCCGGGTCGACGAATCGCTGCTCAGCGGCGAGTCCGTGCCGGTCGATAAGGAGGGCGGCGACGCGGTCGTCGCCGGCAGCCTGAACCGGGGCGGGCCGGTCACGATGCGGGTCGAGCGGGTCGGCGCCGACACCCGCTACGAAGCGATCGTCGCGATGATGCGCGAGGCACGAACCCAGCGCCCGTCAGGCTTCGGCAGCGCCGATCGCTGGGCCGCGCCCTTCCTGTGGACGGTGCTGCTGCTCGCGGGTGCCGGTGCGGCGGCCTGGAGCGTGATCGACCCGTCGCGCGCGGTCTGGGTCGTGGTCTCGGTGCTGATCGTGACCTGCCCGTGCGCGCTCTCGCTGGCGGCGCCCTCGGCCCTGCTGGCGTGCACCACGGCGCTGGCCCGGCGTGGCGTGCTGCTGCGCCGGATCGATGCGATCGAAGGCCTGGCGCAGATGCAGCGCCTGTACATCGACAAGACCGGCACCCTGACCGAGACCCGCGCAGACGGCGTGCGGATGCTGCGGATCGGCGCCGATGCCGGCATCACCGACGCGGCCCTGCGCGACATCGCAGGGTCGCTCGCCGCCTGGTCGACCCACCCGCTCGCGAAGTCGATCGCGTGCGCCGGCGCCGACATCGCGTGGTGCGATCTGGGCGAGACGCCGGGGCAGGGCCTGCAGGGCCGCTGCGGCGACGGCGCGCTGTGGCGCCTGGGCCGGCCGGCGGATGCCATCGCCGGGGCCGCCGGGGCCGACGACGCGGACCCGCCGGCGTCGCCCGATGCCGAGTGCTGGCTGAGCCGCGACGGCGTGGCGCTGGCCTGCTTTCGCTGCACCGAGGTGCTGCGCGACGGTGCGGCCGACGCGGTGCGCGCGCTGCAACGCGATGGTGTCGAGGTCGCGTTGCTGTCCGGCGACCGGCCGGCGCGGGTCGAGCGCATGGCGCGCCTGCTCGGCATCGCCGACGCCCGTGGCGGCATGACGCCACAGCACAAGCTCGACGCGGTGCGCGCGGCGCAGGCCCGCGGCGAGCGGGTCGGGATGCTCGGCGACGGCATCAACGACGCGCCGGTGCTGGCCCAGGCGGATCTCTCGCTCGCGATGGGCGCGGGCGCGCACATCGCGCGCGCCCAGGCCGACGGCGTGCTGGTCTCGAACGACCTTGCCGACGTGGTTCGCGCGCGGGCACTGGCCCGGCGCGGCCTGCGCTTGATGCGCCAGAACCTGGCCTGGGCTGCGACCTACAACGCGGCCTGCATTCCGCTGGCGCTGCTCGGTCTGTTGCCGCCGTGGGCCGCCGGACTCGGCATGGCGACGAGCTCGCTGGTGGTGGTCGCGAACTCGCTGCGCCTCGCGCGCTGAGCCGGTCCTGACGCCGCCGCCGATGGACATCCTGTACCTGCTGATCCCGCTGTCGGCCGTGCTGGTGCTGGGCATCCTCGGCGTCTTCGCCTGGGCGCTGTACGGCGGCCAGTTCGACGATCTCGAACAACACGGCGAGCAGTTGCTGACGGGCGCGACGGATCCGGTTGATCCGCATCAAAGTCGCTGAAGCCGAGCGCCCGAAAATCCCTGCCATCGGGCGGGAACCGCGAACGAACGGGGATTATTGATGGCAGCAAGCGCGCAACTCACGGCGCCGGTGAACTACACCGATGAAGCAGTGCGGGGTCTGGCGCTGGCGTCGGTCTTCTGGGGCATCGTCGGCATGCTGGCGGGCGTCGTGGTCGCCGCGCTGCTGACGTTTCCGGACCTCACCCACGGCATCGCGTGGCTCAGCTACGGCCGCTTGCGCCCGCTGCACACCAACGCGGTCATCTTCGCGTTCGGTGGCTGCGCACTGATGGCAACCAGCTTCCATGTCGTCCAGCGCACCTGCCAGGTGCCGCTGTTCCTGCCGTGGCTCGCCAAGTTCGTGTTCTGGGGCTGGCAGCTTGTCATCGTGGCCGCCGCCATCACGCTGCCGATGGGTTACACCCAAGGCAAGGAATACGCCGAACTCGAGTGGCCGATCGACCTCCTGATCGCGGTCGTCTGGGTCGCCTACGCGATCGTCTTCTTCGGCACCATCGGGACCCGCCGGGTGCGCCACATCTATGTTGCCAACTGGTTCTTCGGCGCCTTCATCATCGCGGTCGCGATGCTGCATATCGTCAACAGCGCGGCGATGCCGGTCAGCCTGTGGAAGAGTTACTCCGCCTATGCCGGCGTGCAGGATGCGATGGTGCAGTGGTGGTACGGCCACAACGCGGTCGGCTTCCTACTGACCGCGGGCTTCCTCGGGATGATGTACTACTACATCCCCAAGCAGGCCGAGCGTCCGGTGTACTCGTACCGGTTGTCGATCGTGCACTTCTGGGCCTTGATCTTCACCTACATGTGGGCTGGCCCGCACCACCTGCACTACACCGCGCTGCCCGACTGGGCGCAGTCGGTCGGGATGGTCTTCTCGCTGGTTCTGCTGGCCCCGAGCTGGGGCGGAATGATCAACGGGATGATGACCTTGTCGGGGGCGTGGCACAAGCTGCGCGACGACGCGATCCTGAAGTTCCTGATCGTCGCGCTGTCGTTCTACGGAATGGCCACCTTCGAGGGGCCGATGATGTCGATCAAGACGGTCAACGCGCTGTCGCACTACACGGACTGGGGCATCGCACACGTGCACGCCGGCTCACTCGGCTGGGTCGGCTTCATCACCGTCGGCTCGCTCTACTACCTGATCCCGCGCATGTACGGCCGCACCACGATGTACAGCGTGCCCGCGATCGGCCTGCACTTCTGGATCGCGACGCTCGGCGTCGTCCTCTACATCGCCGCGATGTGGATCGCCGGCGTGATGCAGGGAATGATGTGGCGCGCGGTCAATCCCGACGGCACCCTGGTCTACACCTTCGTCGAGAGCGTCAAGGCCACCTGGCCGTTCTATCTGGTGCGGCTCGCCGGCGGGGTGCTGTACCTCGCGGGCATGTGCCTGATGGCCTGGAACGTCTTGATGACGATCCGCAGCGGCCGCGCCGTCGCCTCGGCGATCCCGCCGCGGCTGGCGATGGCCTGAGGGAAGCAAGCCATGACTCGACATTCCGCACCGGTCACCGGCCACGAGCGCATCGAGACCAGCAACGTCCTGATGATCGTGCTGATCCTGCTCGTGCTCGCTGTCGGTGGGTTGGTCGAGATCGTGCCGCTGTTCTTCCA
>JBDSZM010000460.1:0-3637 GCA_039925165.1 Burkholderiaceae bacterium | reverse complement strand
GTGACGACGCGCTTGACGGCCTCGGCGACCTCGTCGAACTTCTCGATCTGGCCGTCGGCGATCCAGCCTTTCTCGAAGCTTTCGGAGCCGAACCGCTCGAGGACGAAACCACCGTCGGCGGTCTGTGACAGCTCGACCAGCTTGACGCTGGAGGAGCTGATGTCCAGCCCGATCATCGGCGGATGCTTGTGGCCGAACAACGTGTCTAGAAAGCTCACGACGCCTCTCCACCAGCCGTATAAAACCGCGTGCTGGACTGTTAATAAGTGACATGAATCCTAGCAGCAAAGCCTTTGTCGCCCAAAGCTATTCAGGCTGGAGTAGGCCTCGCGCTGTTGCAAAACTCACACTGGAAAATATGCGTGGTAACCAGTTGTCGCAGGCACTTCGCATGGACTTCAAAGCCCCACTTCGAGCCTCTGCGCCTGAGCCCATATCGGCCCCACAGGCGGTTTCTATAATCGTTTGCAATTCCGTTGGAGAACCATGAGCGACAACTCGCGCGCGCCGCTTCGACCGGACGACGCAGCCTCCCGAAATCCCGCCGTCACCGGCGCGCCGTGGTGGTTCAGATGGATGGCCAGGGTCGTGCTGGGCGCGGCAGGGCTCGCATTGGCCGCGGTGTTGACGGTCGTGATGCTGGTGGCCGTCGCGCTGGCGGTGGCGTATCCGAACCTGCCCGAACTCACCGGCCTGACCGACTACCGCCCGCGCCTGCCGATGCGGATCTATTCGTCCGACAAGGTCCTGCTGGCCGAGTACGGCGAGGAGCGGCGCCAGTTCGTGCCGCTGGCACAGATACCGAAGGTGATGCAGCACGCCGTGCTGGCCTCGGAAGACGCGCGCTTCTATCAACACAACGGGGTCGACATCAAGGGCGTACTGCGCGCCGGCCTGGCGCAGTTCAGCCGCATGCGCAGTCAGGGCGCCTCGACCATCACGATGCAGGTCGCGCGCAACTTCTATCTTTCGAGCGAGAAGACCTACACCCGCAAGATCTACGAGATGCTGCTGGCGCTGAAGATGGAGAGCCAGCTCTCGAAGGACCAGATCCTCGAGGTCTACATGAACCAGATCTTCCTCGGGCAGCGGGCTTACGGCTTCGCGGCGGCGAGCGAAATCTACTTCGGCAAGCCGCTCAAGGACCTCAGCGTGGCCGAGGCGGCGATGCTGGCCGGGCTGCCGCAGGCGCCCTCGCTTTTCAACCCGATCAGCAACCCCGAGCGCGCGGTCGCCGGTCAGTTGCGCATCATCGACCGCATGCTAGAGAACGACTACATCACTCCCGAGCAGCGCGAGATCGCGCGCGCCCAGCCGATGCGTTACCGCGCCGCACCCGAGATTCCGGTGCATGCCGAGTACGTCTCCGAGGCGGCGCGCCAGCTCGTCTACAGCCAGTACGGCGACGACGGCTACACGCGCGGCCTGAACGTCTACCTGACGCTCGATTCGACCGAACAGAGGGTCGCGTACCGCGCCCTGCGCAAGGGCATCATGGATTACGAGCGGCGTCAGGTCTATCGCGGCCCCGAGGACTATGTCGACCTGCCGGGCAACCCGAAGGAAGTCGATGCGCGGATCGCCGAGGCGCTGCAGGATCACCCCGACAACGACGAACTGAAGGCTGCGGTGGTGCTCGAGGCGAGCCCGAAGAAGGTGGTCGCGGTGCTTCAGAACGGCGACGCGGTGACCGTCACCGGCGACGGCCTGAAGCCAGCGACCTCGGGCCTCGCGCCCAAGGCGAATCCGAAGACGCAGGTCCGCCCCGGTGCGGTGATCCGCCTGATCCGCGGCACCGGCAAGGACGGCAAGCCGGGCGACTGGAGCATCACGCAACTGCCCGAGGTCGAGGGCGCCTTCGTCGCGCTCGACCCGCGGACCGGCGCGGTGCGCGCGATGGTGGGTGGCTTCGACCACGCCAAGAGCAAGTTCAACCATGTGACGCAGGCTTGGCGCCAGCCGGGCTCGAGCTTCAAGCCCTTCATCTATTCGGCCGCGCTCGAAAAGGGCTTCACGCCCGCGACGGTGGTCAACGATGCACCGCTGTTCTTCGACGCCGGCGCCACCGGCAGCCAGCCGTGGGAGCCGAAGAACTACGACGGCACCTTCGACGGGCCGATGTCGCTGCGCCGCGGCCTGGCGAAGTCGAAGAACATGATCTCGATCCGGATCCTCAAGTCGATCGGCGCGCCCTACGCGCAGCAATGGCTGTCGCGCTTCGGCTTCGACATCGACAAGCACCCGGCCTACCTGCCCATGGCCCTCGGCACCGGCTCGGTCACGCCGATGCAGATGGCGTCGGCCTACAGCGTCTTCGCCAACGGCGGCTACCGCGTCAACCCGATCCTGATCAGCCGCCTGACGGACTCCAAGGGCCGTGTGCTCAACGAGGCCAATACGGCGCCGCTCGACGAATCGATGCGCACGCTCCCCGCGCGCAACGCCTACATCATGACGAGCCTGCTGCAGGAAGTGACGAAGTCGGGCACCGCCGCCAGCGCCAAGGTCAAGCTCGGTCGCGGCGACATCTACGGCAAGACCGGCACCACCAACGACTCCATCGACGCCTGGTTCGCCGGCTGGCAGCACGATGTGGTGGCGGTGGTCTGGATGGGCTATGACCAGCCGCGCAAGCTGGGCGACAAGGAGACCGGCGGCGGCCTGGCCCTGCCGGTGTGGATCGACTTCATGAGCGTGGTGCTGAAGGGCGTGCCGGTGCAGGAAGCGACCGCGCCCGCGGGCGTGACCAACGTCAACGGCGAGTGGTACTACGACGAGTACGCGCACAGCAACGGCGTCAGCGCCCTCGGGCTCGAGGACAAGATGCCGGGCGCGCCCGTGGGTGCCGCAGCCTCGCCGATCGAGGACGAACGCAGGAGCATTCTCGACCTGTTCCGCCGCTGAACGGCGACCCGGCGAGGTTCAGTCTGCCGGGGGTGTGAAGCGCAGGGCGATGCCCGCCTGCTCGGTCGCGCAAGCCGACAGCGTCTCGAAAAACTCGCGTCCGCTGCGCGTATCGATCCAGCGCCCGTCCTCGCGCTTGAAATGAAACCCGCCCGAGCGCGCCGCCAGCCACAGTTCGCGCAGCGGCGGCTGGGTGTTGACGATCAGCTTGCTGCCGTTCGGGAAGCTCAGTTCGAGCAGGCCCCCGGTGCGTGCGCTGTCGATGTCGATCACGTCGTCCTGCAGCCAGCGATCGACACAGGATTCGATTCGGGCGAGCGCGCCTTGTGAAGCGTGCCGATAGTCGGCGTCGAGGCCGGATGCGGGGTCGGGGGCAGCGGTCATGGCCGATAGAATTCGATGCATGTTGCAACGTCGAACCAGTGTAGTCGCCCCTGCGCGCCGACCCGCTGGCCGGGCCGTCTTCGGCGTGATGCTGGCGGTGGGCACGGCGCTGACGGCGGGCTGCGGCCAGAAAGGGCCGTTGCTGCTGCCGGCACCGGCTGCAGCCTCCAGCGCGGCCTCGGCCGCAACACCGGCCCCGCCCGCAGCACTGGCTCCGCCCGTGCGATGAACCTGCCCGGCGCACCACGCATCGCCTACCGCGGCGATGCGCTCCAGGTCGAGGACTGCCGCATCGACGACCTCGCGCGCGAGCACGGCACGCCGCTCTATGTCTATTCGCGCGGCGCGA
>JBDSZM010000459.1:0-4870 GCA_039925165.1 Burkholderiaceae bacterium | reverse complement strand
CGAGGAGATCTGAATGACCTCGATGAGCATCGACCGCGCCGTGTTCGCGGACCTTCAGTCCGCCGCCGGGCCCGAGTTCGTCGCCGAACTGCTCGACACCTTCTTCGAAGAGGCGCCGTCACTGCTGGCCGAGTTGCGCGCCGCCCGCACCGCGCAGGCGCGATGGTCGGGCAGCGGCACCGGCGCGCCGAAGATTGCCATCAGGCCGTCGCCGATCATCTGGTTGACCACCCCGCCGTGCGCGCCGATGGCTTCGAACATGAGCGCGTACCAGGTGTTCAGCAGATCGATCGTCTCTTCCGGCGGCTGCGATTCAACCAGGGTCGTGAAGCCGCGGATGTCGCAGAACATGACGCTGCCGCGGATCCGCTTGCCGCCGAGCGCGAAGCCCGACTGCGCCAGGTCCTGCGCCACCTCGGAGGTGGCGAAGCGCCGCACCATCTCGCGCTGCTGGTCGCGCAGGCGCTTCTTCTCGAGACTGGCGCCGATGCGCGCGCGCAGCAGCACCGGGTTGACGGGCTTGGCCAGGTAGTCCTCTGCGCCGAGTTCGATGCAGCGCACGATGTTGGCCATGCCCTCGAGCGACGAGGTCACGATGACCGGCAGGTCGCGCAGCCCGCGGTCGGCCTTGAGCTGCTCGAGCACCGCGAAGCCGTCCATCTCGGGCATCTCGATGTCGAGCAGCATCAGCTCGAACGGCGACTCGCGCAGCATCTGCAGGGCGATCCGGCCGTTCTCGGCCAGGCTGACCGCATGGCCCTGCAACTCGAGGCCGCGCCCGAGCAGCATCCGGTTGACCTTGTTGTCGTCGGCCACCAGCAGCCGCGCCGGTGCCTCAGCCATCGCGCAACGCACGCAGGTCGTGCGCGGCCTGCGCATAGGCGGCGTCCAGCGCGTCGAGCGCGGCCTGGGCCTGCGCCGGCGCGGCCGGCAGGCCGTTCAATTCGAGGCCGCGCGCCAGTTCGGCCAGCGCGCCGGCGCCGAACGTCAGGCCGTTCGACTTGATGGAATGCGCGGCGCGCCGCAAGCGCGTCGCGTCGCTCGCCGCCTGGGCGGCGCGCAACTCGGCCAGCAGTGACGGCGCCTCTTCGAAGAAGGTGTCGAGCAGTTCGGCGACGAACTCGGGCCCGGCGGCGGACTGCAGGTCCGCGAACACGGCGCGGTCGATGCTCATCGAGGTCACTCAGGTCTCCTCGCGCTGGCGGGTGCGGCGCAGCGCGTCGATCAGCTGTTCGACGCGGATCGGCTTGGTGACGTAGTCGTCCATGCCGGCGGCCAGGCAGGCCTCGCGGTCGCCGGCCATCGCGTTGGCCGTCATGGCCACGCTGCGCGGCCGCTGCGCGGACGGCGCGGCCGCGACGATGTGCCGGCTTGCCTCCAGGCCATCCATCTCGGGCATCTGCACGTCCATCAGCACCACGTCGTAGGCCTGGCGCTCGACTGCCGCCAGAGCCTCGAGCCCGTTGGCCGCCACGTCGGCGCGGTAACCCATCTGCTGCAACAGGCGCAGGGCGAGTTTCTGGTTCACGGCGTTGTCCTCGGCCAGCAGGATGCGCAGCGGGTGGGCCGCCGCCAGGCCCGGGTCGATGCGTGGCCGTTCGGCCGGGGCCGGGGCTGCGGGCGATGCGGGCGTCTGCGCGGCGTCGTGCGATCGGCGGGCCAGTACGCCGGCCAGGGTGTCGAAGAGCTGGGACTGGCGGACCGGCTTGGCCAGGTAGGCGCTGAACAGGCTCTGCGCGTCGCCGGTCTCGCGCCGCCCGAGCGAGCTGAAGAGAACCAGCGGCAGTCCCGGGCGCAACGCGTGCAGCCGCTGCCCGAGCGCCAGGCCGTCCATCTCGGGCATGTGCATATCAAGCACCGCCAGGTCGAACGACTCGCCGGACTCGACCCAGCGCAGCGCCTCGGCCGGCGAGCCGGTCTCGCGCGGGCGCATGCCCCAGCCGCCGGTCTGCAGCGCGAGCACGCGCCGGTTGGTCGCGTTGTCGTCGACCACCAGCAGGCGCAGGCCGGCCAGTTCGGGCTGGGCGCCGCGGAGAGCACGGCCATGCTCGCGCGGCAGCTCGGCCGGTGCCGCGACGATGCTGAAGCTGAAAGTGGAACCGCGCCCCGGGCCGGCGCTCTCGGCCCACATCCGCCCGCCCATCAGCTCGGTCAGGCGCCGGCTGATCGCGAGGCCGAGGCCGGTGCCGCCGTACTTGCGGGTGGTGCTCGAATCGGCCTGGCTGAAGGATTGGAAGAGTCGGCCCATGCCTTCGGGCGTGAGGCCGATGCCGGTGTCCGTCACCGCGAAGGTCAGTTCGAGCCGACCGTCGGCGCGCGGCGCGCTGCGCAGGCGCAGCACCACCTCGCCGGCGTCGGTGAACTTGACCGCATTGGCCGCCAGGTTGACCAGCACCTGGCGCAGCCGGGTCGGGTCGCCGTGGATCGCCTGCGGCACGTCGTCGTCGATCAGGCAGGCCAGGTCGAGGTGCTTCTCGGCGGCGCGGCCGGCCACCAGGTCGAGCGCCGACTCGATGCACTCGCGCAGGTCGAAGGCCTGCAGCTCGATGCTCATCCGGCCGGCCTCGATCTTCGAGAAGTCGAGGATGTCGTTGATGATCGCCAGCAGCGCGTCGCCGCTGTCGCGGATGGTGGTCGCGTAGTCGCGCTGCTCGGCATCGAGCGCGGTGTCGAGCAAGAGGCCGCTCATGCCGATCACCGCGTTCATCGGGGTGCGGATCTCGTGGCTCATGGTCGCGAGGAAGGCGCTCTTGGCCTCGTTGGCGGCTTCGGCTGCGGCCTTGGCTTCCTGTGCCTGCCTGAACAGCCGCGCGTTCTGGATCGCAATCACGGCTTGGTCGGTAAACGTCTTAAGCAGACCCGTCTCCGATGTCGTGAAAGGCACGGGCGGCATACGCAAGACATGGATGGTGCCGATGCCTTGGTCTTGCCACATCATCGGCGCGATCAGCATCGAAAAGTTGCCGGCGCTTCGCGCCATCTGGCGCATGCGGTCCGGTACCCCCGGACCGTTCAACATGTCGGGGTAGTGCACGGGGCGTCGCTTGCGAATCGGATAGCTTTGATAAGACTCGCTCAACGGGCGCGGCCCACGGTTGAGGTATTCAGCGCTCTTGGCGCTGACCGGCCCGCCGATGGCGGCATGGAAGACCTGTCCATCCTCGCGTACCAGCGAGACGACTGCCTGCACTCCCGCGAACAGCTGCAGGCAGCTCTGCACGATGGCCTCGAACACCGGTGTTGCATCTGCGACCGAACTGCTGATCACGCGCAGCACTTCGGATGAGGCGGTCTGCTGTTCCAGCGCCTCCTGCGTCTCTTTGAACAGGCGCACGTTCTCGATCGCGATCACGGCCTGGTCGGCAAAGGTCTGCAGCAGGCGCACCAGCTTGTCGGGAAACGATCCCGCCTCGGCGCGGCAGACGCCGATCGCGCCGACGACCTTGCCGTCGCGCAGCATCGGCACCGCCAGGTTGGCGCGGTAGCCGGACGCACCGGCGGCCTCCTTGAGGGCGTAGTCGGGGTCGAGCATGACGTCGGGCAACTGCACCGGCACGCGCTCGCGGATCGCCCGCACCAGGATGGCGTCGGCGTCGAGCGGCAATGGGAAGGCGGCGTGCATGCGCGCCGCCGCTTCGGCCGTGGTGCCGTGAAAGGCGACCAGCTCGACTTGCCCGTCCGACAGCCGCGCGACCGCGCCGATGATGGCGCCGCTGAGCGTCATCGCCCGTTCGGCGATGGCGTCGAAGACCGGTTGCACGTCGGTCGGCGACTCGCTGATGACGCGCAGGATCTGCGCCGTCGCGGTCTGCCGTTCGAGTGCTTCCTGGGTCTCGTTGAAGAGCCGGGCATTCTGGATCGCGATCACTGTCTGGTCAGCAAAGGTGCGTAGGAGTGCAAGTTCCTTGTCGGTGAATGGACCCTTCGATCGCCCCACGCCGAGCACTCCGATGGCGCGCTCGCTCGCGAGCATGGGCGCCAAAGCAATCGACGCGTACCCGCCCGCCACCGATATGGCGTGCACGACGTCAGGCACGTCGTCCTCATCAATGGTGTCTCGCCACTGCACAACGTGGCGCCCCCGAAGTACTTCCGGCATTTGAGTGAGTTCGAGCAAGGCAGGCAGAGTCCCCGCCATCGCCGAGCCAGCATTGCCGGCCGAGGCGGTCAATTGCAGCAGGCCTTCTTCGTCCAGCAGCAGAACAGCCATTCCGTCGCTGCCCAGAAGCTCTTGGCCATACTCAAAAATCTTCTCGAAAACCGGCGTCGTATCGACGACTGAATTGCTGATGACACCGAGGACGTCGGCGGCTGCACGTCTTTGCTGCAGTGCTTCATGGGTCTCGTTAAACAGCTTCGCATTCTGGATTGCAACGACCGCCTGATCGGCAAAGGACTGTAAGAGCGTCAATTCCTTTGCTGAGAAGGCGCGCGGTGGCGAACGGACGACATCGATGGTTCCGATGCCTCGGTCTTGCCAACGCAGTGGAACGCAGGCCGCTGAGATGTTTCCCCAGACCGTCACTACCGGATGGATATATGGTGGTGTAGGCTGGGCCTGCAGTACATCGGCGCAATGCCAGATGTCTGGTCCTTTGAGCACGATTTCATTCATGGTGCCGCGGACCGCACGAGGGTAGGTTCGCTGTACCCACGGCGTACAAGGGCCGCGACTGGCCGCCGCGCTCAGTTGTCCATCTTCCGATGCAAGGAACAGTGCCGAATTGCTGGCGCCGAAGAGTCGCTGGCAACTGTCCAGGATCGTCTCGAAAACCGGTTGGGCATTGGCCATCGAGCGACTGATGACCTGCAATACCTCCGCCGTCGCGGTCTGCCGTTCGAGTGCTTCCTGGGTCTCGTTGAAGAGCCG
>JBDSZM010000458.1:0-3681 GCA_039925165.1 Burkholderiaceae bacterium | reverse complement strand
CCGGCGGCGCGGTGCTGATGTTCGCGAGCGTGCTCTACCCCTACGTCTACCTGCTGGCACGTACCGCCTTCCTGGAGCGCGGCGGCGGCGTGATGGAGGCCGGCCGCTCGCTCGGCCTCACGCCGTGGCAGAGCTTCGTGCGCCTGTCGCGGCCGCTGGCGCGCCCGGCCATCGCCGCCGGCGTCGCGCTGGCGTTGATGGAGACGCTGGCCGACTACGGCACGGTCTCGTACTTCGCGGTCCAGACCTTCACCACCGGCATCTACCGCGCCTGGTTCTCGCTCGGCGATCGGGTGGCCGCGGCGCAGCTGTCGATGTGTCTGCTCGGCTTCGTGCTGGGGGTGCTGGCGCTCGAACAGGCGACGCGCGGCCGCGCCCGCTTCCACGGCACCGGGCTGCGGCGCCAGCCGCCGCACGGCGCGCGACTGACCGGCTGGCGCGCCGCCGCCGCCATCACCGGCTGCTGCATCCCGCTCGCGCTGGGTTTCGTGATCCCGTCGGCGCTGTTGCTGCAGATGACGCTGAGCCAGGGCGATGCGCAGTTCGGCGCCCGCTTCGTCGGGCTCGCGCGCAACAGCCTGCTGGTGTCGTCGCTGACCGCGCTGCTGGCGGTCGGCTGCGCGCTGCTGGTCGCCTACGGCCGCCGGCTCGACCCGCGCCCGGTCTCACGGCTCGCCCACTGGACCGCCGGCATGGGCTACGCGCTGCCCGGCTCGGTGATCGCGGTCGGGGTGCTGATCCCGGTCGCGCGGCTCGACAATGCGCTGGTGCAGTGGCTGGCCGCGAGCTTCGGCCGGCAGGGCGGCCTGCTGCTGACCGGCAGCATCGCGGCGCTGGTGTTCGCCTGCCTGGTGCGCTTCCTGGCGTCGGCCTTGCACAGCGTCGACGCGGCGCTGCACCGCGTGACTCCGCACATGGACGACGCCGCGCGCAGCCTCGGACTGACGCCGGCGCGGGTGCTGCGGCGGGTCCACGTGCCGCTGTTGCGGCGCGGCCTGCTGACGGCCGGTCTGCTGGTCTTCATCGACGTGATGAAGGAGCTGCCGGCGACGCTGGTGATGCGGCCGTTCAACTTCGACACGCTGGCGACGCAGGCCTATACGCTGGCGTCGGACGAACGGCTGGCCGAGGCGTCGACGGCGTCGCTTGCGATCGTCGTCGTCGGGCTGCTGCCGATGGTCATCCTGTGCCGGCAGATCGCGAAGGACCGGCCCTGAATCGGCCGGCGCTGCGGATCAACGCCAGCCGGCGCGGTCGTACACCTTCTGCGCGATGGCGGTGTTGGACGACCACTGCTCGAGCGGCATCGCATCGGCCTTGAACGGCCCGAGCGCGTCGAAGGCCGGGTTGCGCACGACCGCGGTCTTCACCACCGGCCATTCGTTGTTGCCGTCGGCGAAATAGACCTGCGCCGAGTCGCTCGCCAGGTATTCGAGGAACTTGACCGCGTTGGCCGGGTTCGGCGCGGTCTTGACGAGGCCGGCGCCCGAGACGTTGACGTGCGTGCCCCAGCTCTTCTGGTTCGGCCAGACCACGCCGAGCGCGGCCATCGCGCGCACGTCCTCGGGCGCGGTCGAGCGCATCAGGCGCGCCACGTAGTAGCTGTTGGCGATCGCCACGCCGCACTCGCCGGCGGCGACGGCGCGCAACTGGTCGGTGTCGCCGCCCTTCGGCGCGCGCGCGAAGTTGGCGACCACGCCACGCGCCCAGGCCTCGGTCCTGGCCTCGCCGTCGTGCGCGATCAGCGCGGCACCCAGCGACAGGTTGTAGGGGTGCGAGCCCGAGCGCACGCAGACTTGCGACTTCAGCCGCGGCAGCGCCAGGTCCTCGTAGGTCTGCACCCACTCCGCGTTGATGGCGGCCTTGTTGTAGACGATGACCCGGGCGCGGGTCGAGAAGGCGGTCCAGTTCGGCGTGCGCAGATGCGCGGGCACGCGGGCCTCGAGCACCTTCGACGGCGCCGGCGCCAGCACGCCGGCCTTGTCGGCCAGCGCCAGGCGCGAGGCATCGACCGTGAGGTAGACATCCGCCGGGCTGCTCGCGCCCTCGTTGCGCACACGTTCGAGCAGCTCGTCTTCCTTGCCCTCGATGCGGTTGACCTTGATCCCGGTCAGCTTCGTGAAGTCGGCGTAGAGCGCGTCGTCGGTCTGGTAATGGCGCGCGGTGTAGATGTTGACGACGGGCGGGTTGGCGGGCTGCGCCTGCGCGCCAGCGGCAGCAGCGGTCAGCAGCACGGCGGCGGCAACGGTGGTCAGCGGGTGGGCGGTGGGTTTCATCGCGGTGTCCTGGGTCGGCGGTGGGGTGGGCGCCGAATGGCAGCGCGGCGTGTGTCGCGGGTGCAACGGGCTCCGCCAGATCGTATCAGGAATCATTCGCATTTACGGCCGGCAGCGGCCTGTGGGGGCTTGCTGCGACACTGGCGTCATGCTCAGCATCCACAAGCTCCTGCCGGCCGGTCGCAGCCTCGCCCCGGTCCTCGTCAAGCGCGCCGCGCGCGTCAGCCTGGACTGGGACGTGCGTCAGAAAAGCCGCTTCGACGCCACCGACAGCCACGGCCGCGCGCTCGGCGTCTTCCTGCCGCACGGCAGCTGCGCCCGTGGCGGCGACGTGCTGGTGGCCGAAGACGGCTCGCTGATCGTGGTCGACGCCGCGCCGCAGCGCGTGCTTCGCGTGTCCGCCTGCCCCGATCACGGCTCGCCCTTCGACCTGCTGCGCGCCGCCTACCACCTGGGCAACCGCCACATCGCGCTCGAACTGCGGCCCGACCACCTGCAGCTCGAGCCCGACCACGTGCTGGCCGACCTGCTGCGCCGCATGCACCTCATCGTGACCGAGGTCGAAGCCGCGTTCGAGCCCGAGACCGACGCCTACGCGGCGGGATCGCAGCCCGCCCCGACGCACGCGCACGCGTCGCCTGCCGAGCCGGCGGCGCCCGCTCATCACGGTCACTCGCACGGCCACGATCACGATCACGACCATCGCCCCCGCGCGGCCGCTGCCTCGCCGCGCGACCCGGCGCTGCACGATCACCCGGGGCACGACGCTGCCCCGCACGACCCCCACGGCCGCGGTCACTCGCACGGCTGACGTCGCGTGCCAATGCCGGATCTGGCCCAGCGCATCCTCGACGCGGCGCTCGACGAGTTTTCTGACTTGCCCGACGCGGGCCAGCTGACCCGGGTGGTGCTGCGGATCGCGGTCGCGATCCTGCTCGGCGCCCTCATCGGCTACGAGCGCGAACTGCGGCAGAGCTCGGCCGGGCTGCGCACCCACATGCTGGTCGCGCTCGGCGCCGCCCTCTTCGTGCTGGTGCCGCAACAGGCCGGGGTCTCGGAAGGCGACATGAGCCGGGTGCTGCAGGGAGTGATCGCGGGGGTCGGCTTCCTGGGCGCCGGCGCGGTGCTCAAGCGCGACGACACCGACCAGATCCGCGGCCTGACCACCGCCGCCAGCATCTGGGTCACCGCCGCGATCGGCATCGCGGTCGGCCTGGGACGCGAGGCGACGGCGGTGACCGGGACGATCGCGGTGCTGCTGATCCTCGCGGTGCTGCGCCGCTTTGCCCGCCGCACCGGCGGGCGAGCCGCCGGACAAGCGCGCGACGCGCCACGGTCGCAACCGCCGCGCGGCCACGCCGACTGACCTGCCGCGCCTGCGCCCGCCGTCCGGGCCGGCCCCGGC
>JBDSZM010000457.1:0-2552 GCA_039925165.1 Burkholderiaceae bacterium | reverse complement strand
GCAGCGTCCGCCGCGCGGCTGGGCCGCGGTTCGGCCGCGCCGCGTCGCGGGCTCGACGCGCGCGGCTCGCGGGTCGGGCGCGGCTCGCGCACCTCGATCAACCCGTCCTCGACTTCCGGCGCCGCGGCCGCCGCACGGGCACGACTGCGCGTCGCACGCTTGGCCGGCGCCGTCTCCGCCACCCGGCCGCCCCTGCGGTGCGCGATGTCGAAGAAGTGGTCGTAGACCGGCTTCGAGTCATCGCCGGTCTTGCCGAGCTGGCCGATGCCCTCCACCCGGCAACCCTTCTCGCGCAGCCGGATCACGAGCGGCGCGAAGTCGGAGTCCGACGACAGGATGATCGCCACGTCGGGCCGCTCGGCGACCACCAGATCCATCGCGTCGACCGCCAGCGCGATGTCGGTCGAGTTCTTGCCGGTCGACAGGTTGACGATCGGACGGATCGAGTGCGTGGTGAAGAGCCGCAGATTGGCGAGCGCCGATTCGGCGGTGCAATAGGCGCGGCGCACATGGATCGCCCCGTGCTCGGACAGGATCATCGCGACCGCTTGGTCGATCACGTCGGCCGACACGTTGTCGGCGTCGATCAACAGCATGACGCGGGGCTGGTGCAGGTTGCGTTGTGGGTTCAATCGAGTCTCCAGGCGAGGGTTTCACCGCCGCACAGGGGCTTGAGCCGTGCATCGCCGAACGGCAGGGATTCGGGCACGGTCCAGTCCGAGCGGCGCAGGGTGACGTGCACGGTGTTGCGCGGCAGGCCATAGAAATCGGGGCCGTGAAAGCTTGCGAACGGTTCCAGCCGGTCGAGCGCGCCAACCTCGTCGAACGCCTGCGCATACAGCTCGAGCGCGGTCAGCGCGGTATAGCAGCCGGCACCGCAGACCGACGCCTCCTTCAGCGCAGCCGCGTGCGGCGCGCTGTCGGTGCCGAGGAAAAAGCGGTCGCTGCCCGAGGTCGCGGCCTCGACCAGCGCCCGGCGGTGCGACTCGCGCTTGAGAACCGGCAGGCAGTACCAGTGCGGCCGCAGCCCGCCCATGAAGAGCGCGTTGCGGCTGTAGAGCAGGTGGTGCGCGGTGACGGTGGCGGCGGTGTGGCGCCCGGCGGCGGCGACATACTGCGCGGCCTGGCGGGTCGTGATGTGCTCGAACACGACCTTGAGTTCCGGAAAGTCGGTGCGCAGCGGCTGCATCACGCGCTCGATGAAGACCGCCTCGCGGTCGAACACGTCGACCGCAGGATCGGTGACCTCGCCGTGCACCTGCAGCACCAGGCCGTGCCGCTGCATCGCCTCGAGCGTGGGACGCACGAGGCGCAGGTCGGTCACGCCGGCGTCGCTGTTGGTGGTGGCACCGGCCGGGTACAGCTTGATGCCGACGATGCCGGCATCGACTGCACGCACCACCTCGTCGGGCGCGGTTCGGTCGGTCAGGTACAGCGTCATCAAGGGCCTGAAGTCGGACCCTGCGGGCAGCGCCTCGAGGATGCGGCGCCGGTAGTCGAGCGCCTGCGCCGTGGTGGTGACGGGCGGTCGCAGATTGGGCATCACGACCGCGCGCGCGAACTGGCGCGCCGTGTCGGGCAACACCGCCGACAGCGCGGCTCCGTCGCGCAGGTGCAGATGCCAGTCGTCGGGGCGGGTCAGGGTGATCGCTTCGGCCGTCATCGGGCGATTTTGGCATCCACCTCTGCGCAGCCCGGCCCGGCGCCGCCGCGTGCCACCGCCGGCCGGCGTCTCAGTGACCGAGGATCTTCGACAGGAAGTCCTTGCTGCGCTCGGACTTGGGGTGGTTGAAGAACTCGTCGGGCGTGTTCTCCTCGACGATCTGGCCCTGGTCCATGAAGATGACGCGGTCGGCGACCGCCTTGGCGAAGCCCATCTCGTGGGTGACGCAGATCATGGTGATGCCATGGCTGGCCATCTCGACCATCACGTCGAGCACCTCCTTGATCATCTCCGGGTCGAGCGCCGAGGTCGGCTCGTCGAACAGCATGATCTTGGGGGTAAGGCACAGCGCCCGCGCGATCGCCACCCGTTGCTGCTGGCCGCCCGAGAGCTGCAGCGGGTATTTGCCCGACTGCTCGGCGATGCGCACCCGCTCGAGCTGCTGCATGGCGCGGGCGGTGGCCTCGGCCTTGGGGATCTTGCCGACCCACATCGGTGCCAATGTCAGATTCTCGAGCACCGTCAGGTGCGGGAAGAGGTTGAACTGCTGGAACACCATGCCAACGTTCTTGCGCACCTTCTCGATTGCCTTGACGTCGTCGCTGAGCACCGTGCCATCGACCCGGATCGTGCCTTCCTGGTGCTCCTCGAGACGGTTGATACAGCGGATCAGGGTCGACTTGCCGGAGCCGGACGGGCCGCAGACAACGATGCGCTCACCCGTCTTGACGTGCAGCTCGATATCGCGCAGCACGTGGAAACTGTTGCCGTACCACTTGTTGACCTTCTCGAAATCGATGATGTGTTCGGCTGCCATGCGTGCGGTCTTTCTTAGGGTCGCCTCAGCGCGTCTTGCTGCGGCTGACCTGGTGCTCGATCCACAGGCTGT